>NZ_MOWM01000004.1 GCF_016082275.1 Variovorax sp. E3 | reverse complement strand
CCGGCCTTGCGACCGCCTGCGCCGCGCTCGGCGATGCCGCGTTGCCGCTCGTGTGCGACGTGGCCGACGCACAAGCCGTGCAGGCCGCCGTCGACACCGCCGCACGGTGGCTCGGCGGCGTCGACGCGCTCGTGAACTCCGCCGGCATCGATTCGCTCAAGCCGCTGGAGCAGACCGACGACGCGAATGGGCGCGCATGCTCGCCGTCAACCTCACGGGCCCGATGCTGCTGTGCCGCGCGGCAATGCCGCACCTGCGCGCAGCCGGCGGCGGCAGCATCGTGAACATCTCCTCGGGCGCCGGCCTGCGCCCGCTGCCGAACCGCACGGCGTACTGCGCGACCAAGGCGGCCGTCATCATGTTCGGCAAGGCGCTGTCGATCGAGGCCGCAGCCGACGGCGTCCGCGTGAACGCGGTGTGCCCCGGCGCCATCGACACCCCTCTGTTTCGCACCAGCTACGAGCACAGCGACGACCCCGAACGCACGCTCGACGAGATCCGCCAGCGCTACGCCCTGGGCCGCGTCGCCGCGCCCGAGGAAGTGGCCGAGGCCGTGCTCTACCTGAGCGGCCCGGGCGCGAGCTATATCACCGGCACCGCGCTCGCCGTCGACGGCGGGCGCACCTTTCATTGAAGGGGCGACAAGCCATGGCCTTCGACCAACGCGTTGCCGTCGTCACCGGCGGCGGCCAGGGCATCGGCGCCGCCACCGTGCTCGACTTTCTGGAACAGGGCGCGCGCGTGGCCGTGCTCGACCTCGACTGCGCGCCGCTGCGCCGGCAGCTCGACGCCCTGCCGCGCGACGCCGCCGCGCGCTGCCTGTGCGTGGCGGGCGACTGCACCGACGCCGGCGTGGTCGCCACCTTCTTCGACAGCGCCGAAGCCGAGCTCGGCCCGGTCGACATCCTGTTCAACAACGTGGGCCAGAGCGCGCGCGAACGCGGCGGGCTCTTCACCGAATCCGACGAGGCCGTGTGGCGCTTCGTCATCGAGGTGTCTTTGCTGACCACCCTGCGCGCTTCGCGCCGCGTCGCGCCCGGCATGAAGGCGCGCGGCTTCGGCCGCATCGTCAACATGAGCACCGACGCGGCCTTTGCCGGCGACGTGGGCCTGGCCGACTACGCGGCCGCCAAGATGGGCGTGGTCGGCTTCACGCGCTCGCTGGCGCGCGAGCTGGCACCGCACGGCGTCACGGTGAACGCGGTGTGCCCCGGCGCCATTCGCACGCGCGCGCACGACAAGCTGCGCCCCGAGGTGCTCGAAAAGATCGTGGCCGACACGCCCGCCGGCTTTGTCGGCGCGCCCGAAGACGTGGCCGCCACCGTGCGCTTCCTGGCGAGCGACGAGGCGCGCTTCATCACCGGCCAGACGCTGCTGGTCGACGGCGGGCGCTGGATGCTCTGACCCCTCCTTTCCTTCTTTCAAGGACACGACCATGGACCTGATGGACCACAGCGCGCGCGACCTCGCCGCGCTGATCCGGAACAAGGAGGCCTCGCCCGTGGAGGCCGTGCAGGCGGCGCTGTCGCGCATCGAGGCGCGGCGAGAGCTCAACGCCTTCATCACCGTGACCGGCGAGCAGGCACTCGACGCCGCGCGCCGCGCCGAAGCCGCCGTGATGGCCGGCGACGCGCTCGGCCCCCTGCATGGCGTGCCCTATTCGGTGAAAGACCTGACGCTGACGGCCGGCGTGCGCACCACCATGGGCTCGGCCATTTACGAAGACTTCGTGCCCAAGGAAGACGCCGTGGCGGTGGCGCGCGCCAAGGCCGCGGGCGCCATCCTCATCGGCAAGACCACCACGCCCGAGTTCGGCCACAAGCAGGTGGCGACCGCGCCGATCTTCGGCCGCACGCTGAACCCGATCGACGCGCGCTACACGCCCGGCGCGTCGAGCAGCGGCGCGGCCGTGGCGGTGGCGGCGGGCCTGGGCTCGCTGGCGCTGGGCACCGACGGCGGCGGCTCCATCCGCATTCCGGCTTCGTGCTGCGGCATCGTCGGCCTCAAGGCCACGCTGGGCGTGGTGCCGAACCTGCAGGCGCCCGACCTGTACTCGGCCAACTCGTTCACCGGCCCGATGGCCCGCGACGTGGCCGACACGCAGCTGCTGTTCGACACCCTCAAGGGCTTCGACGCACGCGACCCCTACGGGCTGGGCGCGCCGATGCCGCAGCGCGCCGCGCCTACCTCGCTGCGCGGCCTGCGCGTGGCGTGGCTGCCCACGGCCGGCAACCCGATCGATGCCGAGGTCGAGGCCGTGACCACCGCCGCGGTGAAAGCGATGGAACGCGAGGGCGCCGTCGTCGAGACGGTGCTGCTCAACTTCGTCGCGCTGGAGCGCCACTTCCTGGTGGTGCTGCAGTCGATGCTCGCGGCGCGCGTGGGCGCGAACCTCGAGCGCTTCGGCGACCGGCTCGATGCCACGCTGATCGATGCCGTGCGCAAGGGCCGCCGCCACAGCGCGGTCGACCTGCACGAAGCCACCTTCGCCAAGACCCGTTGCTTCACCGAACTGCAGGCGCTGTTCGGCCGCTTCGACGTGCTGGTGTCGCCCACCGTCTCCGCGCCGCCGCTGCCCATCGACATGGACGTGAGCGGCGAGGTCGAGATCGGCGGCCGGCCCGCGGGCACCATTCGCGGCGCCTGGTATCCGTACACCTACCCGATGAACCTCACGGGCCATCCCGCGCTGTCGATGCCCTGCGGCAAGAGCGCGATCGGCCTGCCCATCGGGCTGCAGCTCGCGGGTCGCTGGTACGACGACGACTACCTGCTGGGCATCGCACGGCTGGTCGAGCAGGCGCTCGGCTGAGCGTCCATTTATTCATTCATTTCGAAGCACCGAGGTTTTCCATGCGCCCGTTCGTCCGCTCTCTTTTCGCCGCCGCAGCATTCACGCTGGCCGCGCTCCCCTCGGCGCACGCCGAACTGCCGCCGGGCCTGGCGGGCGGCAACCTCAAGATCGTCGTGGGCTACGCGGCCGGCGGCGCGGCCGACACGGTCGCGCGCCTGTATGCCGAACAGCTCAAGGACGCGGGCTTCGGCAGCGTGCTGGTCGACAACAAGCCCGGCGCCTCGGCGCGGCTTGCGTGGGACGTGGTGAAGAAGTCGAAGCCCGACGGTCTCACGCTGTACCTTGCGCCGTCGCCGCTGCTCACCATCTTGCCGCTGACCTACAAGACGCCCGGCTACGACGCCGAGAAAGACCTGACGCCGGTCGCGCTGCTGGTGGAGATCCCGACCGCCGTCGTCACCGGCGCGTCGCAGCCCTACAGCAGCATGAAGCAGTACGTGGAATGGGCGAAGAAGAATCCGAAGAAGGCCACGCTGGGCCTGGCGACCATCGGCAGCTCGGGGCACCTGGGTGCGTTCGCGCTGGCCAAGGCGCAGGGCTTCGAGCTCACGCCCGTGGCGTACCGGGGCGCATCGCCGATGCTGATCGACGTGGTCGGCGGCGAGCTCTCGATGGGCTGGGACGCGGCCGCCAGCATGCTGCCGCTCTACAAGGGCGGCAAGATCAAGTTCCTGGGCCTGAGCGGCGACAAGCGGCTCGCGGCCCTGCCCGACGTGCCGACCGCCAGGGAGCAGGGCTTTGCCGAGTTCGTTCCCGCGACGAGCTGGTACGCCGTGTACGCGCCCGCCGGCACACCGCCCGCCACGTTGGCCGCCATGGAGCGCAGCTTCCTGGCGGCGGCGGCCAAGCCCGAACTGGCGCGCAGCCTGGAAGCCGCCGGGCTCGTGGCCCATTCGGAAGGCCGGGCCGAGCTGGCGCAGCGCGCGCAACGCGAGCGTGCCAACTGGGCGCCGATCGTCAAGGCGGCCGGCATCGTGGTCGACGAATGAATGAATGATTGAAGAAAGCCGCACCGCCATGTCCGACGAATCCCTGTGCTTCACGCCCGCGACCGAACTCGCGGGCCTGCTGCAGTCCCGCAAGCTCTCCCCGGTCGAGCTGATGACCGCCGTGCTTGCGCGCGCCGAGCGCCTGCAGCCGGTGCTGAACTGCTTCATCACCCTCACGGCCGAGCGCGCCATGGCCGAGGCCCGCCGCGCCGAGGCCGACATCGCGGCGGGCCGCCCGCTCGGCAAGCTGCACGGCATTCCGTTCACGGTGAAGGACCTCGTCAACACCGAGGGCGTGCCCACCACTTTCGGCGCGGTCGTGTACCGCGACAACGTGCCCGCCGAAGACGCGGTGAGCGTGGCGCGGCTGCGGGCCGAAGGCGCCATCCTCATCGGCAAGACGACCACGCCCGAGTTCGGCTCGGGCCCGATGACCAACTCGCCCCTCTTCGGCAACACGCGCAACCCGTGGAACCTGTCGCGCACCAGCGGCGGCTCCAGCGGCGGCGCTGCCGCGGCCACGGCAGCGGGCATCGCGCCGCTGGCCGTTGCCACCGACGGCGGCGGCTCCACGCGCATTCCGGCCGCCTGCAACGGCGTGGTGGGCCTGAAGCAATCGAACGGCGTGATCCCGCACAGCCAGGCGCAAGACCTGTTCGGCAACCAGACCTACGTGACGCCGACCACGCGCACGGTGGCCGACACCGCGCTGATGCTGCAGGCGATGGCCGGGCCTTCGGCCGTGGACCCGTGGTCGATCGGCCTGCGCGCGCACGACTACGTCAAGGAAGCGGTGCCCGAGGGCGACTTGCGCGGCAAGCACGTGCTGTATTGCCTCACGCCGTCGGGCCGGCCGGTGTCGCGCGATGTGGCCGAGGGCTTCTCGGCCGCGCTGCAGACGCTGGCGTCGCTGGGCGCGACGCTGGAGCCTTTCGACGCCAGCGGCTTCGACGTCGAGCCGATCTGGCGCGCCATCAACCACACCGTGTGGCGCGCGCGCTTTGCGCCGCTGGTCGAGAAGCACCCCGACAGCTTCAGCGACACCTTCAAGCGGCAGATCGCGTCGGCCGCCAGCGTGAGCGGCGTCGAGTACCAGGAGGCGATGTTCGCGCGCTCGGCGCTGTTCAAGCGCGTGCAGGGCCTGTTCGAGAAGGCCGACCTGCTGGCCATGCCCACGCTCACGCGTTCGGCGCTGCCGCTCGAGCAGGACCTGTTCGGCAGCATCGACATCGACGGCCAGCGCTTCGACAACGTGCGCGCGCACTGGTACCCGTGGACCATGCTGTTCAACATGACCGGACACCCCGCGATCAGCCTGCCGAGCGGCTTCGGCAGCGACGCGATGCCGCTGGGCCTGCAACTGGTGGGCCGCTTCCAGGGCGATGCCGCGCTGCTGCAGGCGGCGAGCCAGTTCGAGGCGGCGACGAACTTCGCGGCACACCGGCCGCCGCTCTGAGTACCAGTCAGCGCTGGCGCGGGCCGAGCGAGGCCTGCGCCGCGATCAGGTCGTAGAGCGCCTGCGCCGCCGGCGACAGCCGTGCGGTCTTGCGCGTCATGAGCACCAGGGTGCGCGACACCTTCGGCTCCGTGAGTTCGACGACACGCAGCGTCGGGTACGCGCCCTTCTGCAGCGCCAGCCGGGGCACCACGGCCGCCGCCACGCGCTCGGCGACCAGCCCCACCGCCGTCGAACTGCGCTGCACTTCATAAAAGGCCTGCAGGCTCGCGGTGGTCGCGCCCAGGGCGAGGTCGAGCAGCGGCCGGTTCTCGCTCGCGTGGCCCGCGAAGATCAGCGGATGCGGTGCCAGTTGCCGCCATGCGATGCGCTTGCGGTGCGCGAGCGGATGCGCCTCGTGGCAGATCAGCACGTACTCGTCTTCGATCAGCGGCACGCTCTGCAGCTCGGGCGGGTGCGCGCCGGCCATGCCGATGCCGAACTCCACCTCGCGGTGCAGCACCGCGTGCGCCACGGCCGACGACGAGTGATCGAGGATCTTGATGCGGTTGTGCGGGTGCTTCGCCGAGTAGGCCTGCATGATGCGCGGCAGGAACTGCACGCCCGCCGTGGGCACGCAGGCCATCGACACGTCGCCGCGCTCGGCCTTGCCGGTCTCGCGGATCTCGAGCAGCGAATCGGCCAGTTCCACCAGCAGCCGCCGCGCGCGCGGCACGAAGTCGCGGCCGATGGTGGTGAGCGCCACCGTGCGCGTGGTGCGCTCGACCAGCGCCACGCCCAGGAACTCTTCGAGCTTGCGCAGCCGCTGCGTGATGGCCGTCTGCGTGACGTTGAGTGCGCCGGCCGCCGCCTGGAAGCTGCCTTCGTCGGCAATGGCCACGAACGCCTGAATGCCGAGGATGTCGATCTTCATCAGTTTTGTGAATCAATGGCCAGAATAAATTCATTTTACGGAGAGGGCCTTGCTCAGCAAACTTCGCGCCAGAACAGCAATGAAGGACCCCCGCGATGACCTGGTCAGCCAAGCAATATTCAGCGTTCGAGGAAGAACGCACCCGCCCCGTGCGCGACCTCGTGGCGGCACTGCCTGCACGCGAAGTGCGCACCGCCGTCGACCTGGGCTGCGGCCCCGGCAACTCCACCGAAGTGCTGGCGCAGCGCTTTCCGGGTGCGCTGGTGAGCGGCATGGACAGCTCCGACGACATGATCGCGGCGGCGCGCCAGCGCATGCCCGGCGTGAACTTCGACGTGGCTGACATCGCCACCTGGCAGCCCGCGCAGCCGGTCGACGTGATCCTCGCGAACGCATCGTTGCAATGGCTACCCGATCACGCGACGCTCTACCCCCGGCTGGCACGGCAATTGGCGCCCGGCGGCAGCCTCGCGGTCCAGACGCCCGACAACCTCGAGGAGCCCGCGCACCGCCTCGCACGCGAGACCGCCAAGGACCCGCGCTGGGCCGAGCGCATCGGCGACGTGCGCCACCCGGCGCGGCACGGCGCCATGGACTACTACGAGATGCTGCGTCCGCACTGCAGCCGCGTCGACGTGTGGCGCACCACCTACTACCACCCGCTGGCGGGCGGCGCGCCTGCGGTGGTCGAGTGGTTCAAGGGCTCCGCGCTTCGGCCGTACCTTGCGCTGCTCGATGCCGAACAGCAGGCGGGCTTTCTGGCGAGCTACCTCGCCGCCATCGCCAAGGCCTATCCCGCGCTGAAGGACGGCAGCGTGCTGCTGCCGTTCCCCCGGCTGTTCATCGTTGCCACGCGCTGAACAACAGCAGCGTCGGCCTCAGCCGCCGCGCCAGCCCTTGGCCGCGGCCCGGGCCAGGTTCGAACGCACCACGAGTCGGTGAAACGGCGAGATCACGAACAGGTAGAGGCGGCCGAATGCGTTGTGGCAATGCACGGCGGTGGTCGCGACCAGCTCGCGCGGCTCGCCGTTCGCCGCGCGGCGCAGCAGCACCGAGGCCCTGAAGTCCAGGTGCTTATCGTCGTCGCCGACGATCAGTTCGTCGGGCAGGCGGTCCACGATGGGGAGAAAGTCGATGTGCGTCGACACATCGGTGCCCAGCTCGCGCCGTAGTTGCCCCGAGGTCTTCACGCCGAAGGGCCGCACGATGGCGTCCCGGCAAGCCAGCAGCGCGCGAAACCACGGCGCCGGGTCGCTGAACACGGCCCGGGCCAGCGCCTCCACGTCCTGCGGCGCGCCGGCCGGCAGCGTCACCGCGAACGCATCCGCAAGGTGGGCATCGCCGAACAGGTGGGCAATCGTGCTTTCCGCCGGCAACGCAACGGCCCGGACGCTGTGTGTGTTCATGGCCCCATTGTGCGACGCACCTGGGGCCAGGGAGGCCTCAGGGCGCGAACCCCGAGCGCCGCACCACCGGCTCCCACTGCTGGCGATAGGCCTTGAGCATCTGCACCGTCTCGGCCGTGCTGCTGACGACCGGCGTGATGTAGGCCGCCTCGGCCGCCTTCTGCAGCCCCGGGTCGCGCATGGTGTCGCGGATCGCGTTGGCCAGCAGTTGCACCTTGGCGGCCGGCATGGTGCTCGGTGCGAAGAAGGTGTTCCAGCCGTCGGCGTCGATCTTCATGCCGGCCTCGCGGAAGGTCGGAATGGTGGGCGCGAAGCTCGCGCGCTTCTTGCCCGACACCGCCAGGATGCGGACCTTGCCGGCCAGGTGCTGCGCGTAGAGCGAGTCCAGCGTGTCGATGGCGATCGGCAGCGTGCCGCCGATCAGGTCGGCCGACAGCGGCGCCGAACCGCCGTAGCCCTTGATCTGCGGCTGCACGCTCAGCGCGTCGCCCACCATCAGGCCGAAGAAGTGAGGCAGGCTGCCGGTCGCGGGCACGCCGAACACGGCCTCTTCCGGATGCGCCCAGAGCCGGCCCACCAGGAACATCGCGCGGTCGAGCTGCAGCTTGTTGCCCACGGCCAGCGCGAAGTCGTAGCTGCTGACCTGCGACACGGGCACGAAGTCCTTGTCGGGGTCATAGCCCGCATCCTTGATGACCAGCGGCGCGACCACCATCACGGCGGGGTTGCCGAGCATCAGCACGTTCTGTCCGGCCGGCGTGCGCTTGACCTCCTTGGCCGCCAGCCGTCCGCCTTCGCCGGGCTTGTTCTCGACCGTCACCGCCACGCCGAGCTTGGGGCCCAGCCGTTCGGCGAGCAGCCGCGCGATGCGGTCGGTGGTGCCGCCCGCCGCGTAGCCGACCACCAGCGTGAGCGGGCCGTCCAGGCTCTGCTGCGGTTGGGCGTGAGCAACGGGAGCGCAGGCGGCGAGCGCGAGGCTCCACGTCATGAGCTTGCGCCGGGAAAAGAATGCGACCATCGGGTTCCTGCGAGCCGCTGCGGCCCGGTGCCTGTGCAAATTTGTAAGCGGTTTATACGCAGGCAACAAACAGTTGATCTAATCCATCACCCGCTTTCCGAGGCCGGCGAACCACACCGTCCGCCGGCGTTAATCCATCCGTATGCAAGCCTTTCCCGACGCCGGCGCACTGCGCGCGCCCCGCTCTCTCGACGACCTGTTGCTGTACCGGTTGTCGCGCGCGATGCGCACCAGCAGCGGCATGGCCACGCGCATGGTCGAGGGCGGTTTCGGCATCACGCGGCGCGAGTGGGGAATGATCGCCACGCTCGCGCAATCGGGCGAAATGACCTCGTCGGCGCTGGCCGAGCACCTGCACCTGGACCGCGTGCGCACCTCGCGCGGGCTGCGCAGCCTGGTCGACAAGAAACTGGTGACGCGCCGCCAGGATTCCGAAGACCGGCGCGAAGTGCACGTGCGCCTGAGCGCGTCGGGCGAGCAGCTGTTCGGCAAGCTGTTCCCGCGCATCGCGGGGCTCAACGTCGAACTGCTCGAAGGCATCGCACCCGCGCACCTGGAGATTTTTCTGCAGTGCCTGCAGCACCTGGAGCAGCGCGGCAACGAACTGAGCGCGCAGGGCGTGGTGATGGAAAAAGCCGACCGCCGCTCAGGCGGCACGCGGCACCGCTGGCCGGAGCGCGAAGGCTAGCGCGGCGTAGGCGGCGTAGGCCGCGCCGGCGCGGTGGCGGCTCAGGCCTCGACGTCGATCACACCGCCGATCGGCACGCCGTTCGCGTTGGTGCGCAGGCCGCCCGACTTGGCCCGGCTCGTTTTCGTCGCGGAAGCCGCCTTCTCGATCGACGCCGCGGCGCTCTTCTGGATCTCGGCCGCGTTCGCCACGCTCATCTGCTGTTGCAGCATGACGAGCTGCGCCGCCAGCGCCTGCAATTGCTGCTGGAGCAGCTTGCGCGTGTCCGCGTCGGGCGCGCTGACCAACAGGCCCTGCGTGTCGTTGATCTGCTTCTGGGTCGCGGTGATCTGGCGCTGGATCTTCGCGATCGCGCTCCCGCCGTCGCTGCTGCTGCCGCCTGCCGCGGCGCCCGTGGCGCTGATGACTGTGGTCATGCTGATCCTCTGTCTTGTTGTATCGATAGAAGACTATCGGCAGCGCGGCCGAAAAATGAAGGGTGCGAATGCGGCCCTGTTTGAACGCGTTGTCCCGAAATGGAACACCCGCGCCGTTCGCCCCATATCCGGAATGTGCGATGTATTCTTTGAAGCACAACGCAACCCCGGCGAACCCTCGCCCCGAACAGGAGACGACAGACATGCGCGACCAGCTGAAGTTCTACATCGACGGCCAATGGGTCGACCGGCCCAGCCCCGAAGCATCGACGTGATCAATCCGGCCACCGAGAAGTCGGCCGGCCGCATCTCGATGGGCACGGCCGCCGATGTCGACCGCGCGGTGAAGGCCGCGCGCACAGCCTTCGCCAGCTACTCGCAGACCAGCGTGCAGGAGCGCATCGCGCTGCTCGAACGCGTGCTGGCCGAGTACAAGAAGCGCTATGCCGACATGGCCGCCGCCATCACCGAGGAAATGGGCGCGCCGGCCGCGCTGGCCCGCGACGCGCAGGCCGCCATGGGCCTGGCCCACCTGCAGACGGCGCTCGAAGTGCTCAAGAACTACAGGTTCAGCGAAGCGCGCGGCAGCACGCTGCTGGTCAAGGAGCCGATCGGCGTGTGCGCCTTCATCACGCCGTGGAACTGGCCGGTCAACCAGATCTCCTGCAAGGTGGCGCCGGCGCTGGCCGTGGGCTGCACCATGGTGCTCAAGCCCTCGGAGATCGCGCCCTTCTCGGCGGTGGTCTGGACCGAGATCATGGACGCGGCCCAGGTGCCGGCGGGGGTGTTCAACCTCGTCAACGGCGACGGGCCGACGGTGGGCGCGGCGCTCTCCAGCCACCCCGAAGTCGACATGGTGTCGTTCACCGGCTCCACGCGCGCGGGCATCGAGGTGGCGCGCAACGCGGCGCCCACGGTGAAGCGGGTGCACCAGGAGCTGGGCGGCAAGTCGCCCAACATCATCCTGGAAGACGCCGACTTCGCGCACGCGGTCACGGCCGGCGTGCGCGGCGTGATGGGCAACTCCGGCCAGTCGTGCAACGCGCCCACGCGCATGCTGGTGCCCAACGCGCGCATGGCCGAAGCACTGGCCATTGCGAAGGCGGCGGCCGAAGCCACGACCGTGGGCGACCCGGTCAGCAGCGGCGCCGCGCTCGGCCCGGTGGTCTCGGCCGCGCAGTGGGACAAGATCCAGACGCTGATCCACAAGGGCATCGAGGAAGGCGCCACCGTGGTGGCCGGCGGCCCGGGCAAGCCGGCGGGGCTGGAGACCGGCTACTACGTCAAGCCCACGGTGCTGGGCAACGTGAACAACCAGATGACGGTGGCGCGCGAAGAGATCTTCGGCCCCGTGCTGGCGATCCTGGGCTACGACACGGTCGACGAGGCCGTGGCTATCGGCAACGACACGCCCTACGGCCTGGCCGCGTACGTCTCGGGCACCGACCCGGAGGCCACGCGCAAGGTGGCCTCGCGGCTGCGCGCCGGGCAGGTGAACATCAACAGCGTGCCGCTGGACCTGAGCGCGCCCTTCGGCGGCTTCAAGCAGTCGGGCAACGGGCGCGAATGGGGCGACCACGCCTTCGGCGAGTTCCTCGAAGTCAAGGCCGTGCTGGGCTTCGCGCCGAAGGCCGCTGCCTGAGGGCGGGCGCCGGCCTCAGAGCATCCGCACCGCCACCTGCGACAAGCCCCGCAGGTGGCGCGGCCCCAGGCGCGCGTCGTTGGCCGAGATCAGGCAGATCGCGCCCAGGTGCGCATCGAGCGCCTTGCCGTTTTTCTCGTACAGCACCAGCACCTTCTGGCCGATGCTGCTGTTGTAGAGCTCGTTCCAGCTGAAGACGGCCTGGTAGCCGTCGTTGCCGCGCGCCACGACGACGCAGCGCTTGAGCTCAGAGCGCGGCCGCTCCGACAGGCCGCAGGCATCGAGCAGATCGACGAGCCGCGCGCCCACATAACTGTCGACCTGCGCCACGGGCCGGCCCGAAAAGCACAGCACCTGCGTGGGCCCGAGGTCGTGCCTGCCGAGCTGCTCGAGCGCCTCGCGGGTGAAGGCGTCGGGCCGTGGCACCAGGCCCATGATTTCCAGCATGGCGCGTCCTTTTTTCAGCCGTTGCGCCGGCAGATCGGGCCGCCCGCCGCCGGGGCCGACGCATTCGCTTCGTCGGCGGGCGGGCTGGAAACGCGGCCGCGAAGCAGCCGATGCCGGCGCTGCGCAAGGGCACGTAGCGCACCTGCTGGCGCACGCAGACGCGCTTGAGGTTGTCGACCGATTCGTGGTCGATGCAGTCGACCGGAAACACCACCACGTCGGCCCACGACACCGCGGACGCCAGCAGTCCCGAGCGGTCTTCGAGCCGGCCGCCGTGGCGCTGGAACTCGCCGCCGTGCCGCAGCACGAGGTCGCGGATGGCGGGCATCGAACTCGGCCGGCCGCCCACATAGAGAATGCGCCGGCCCTGCAACTGGCTGTCGAGGTAGGCGCTGGGCGCGGCCTCGCCGGCATTGCGCTTCAACTGGGCCTCGGCCGCCGCGAGCTCGCGGCCCAGCGCGATGGCGTGCTCGCGCAGGTGCGCCAGCTCTTGCGCCAGCCGGTCGGCCTCGGCCACCGCTGCTACCGCGGCCTGCTCGGCGCGCTCGCGCCGACCGGTCTGCACGGCGATCAGCGAGGCGGCGCGTTCGCTTTCTTCCTGCCTGGCGCGCGCGGCCATTTCAGGCTCGTCGGGCTCGTCGGGCGAAAGCGGCATGGCCCTGGCGTTCGCGGCGCTGTGAATCAGCGCCTGCGCCAGCTTGGCGGCCGCGCCGTCGCGCTCCTCGGTGAGTTCGTGCGAACGAAGCTGCTGGCGCTCCAGCCGCTCGCGCAGCTCGGCGTTCTCGCGCTCGAGCGCGACAAGGCGCCGGATGTCGGCCCGGTTGGCCGCGCCCACCAGATGCGACAGCATGTGCACGTCGCCGAAGACCCGCTGCCGCAACTCGGCCGTGGCCTTGCGGTGCATGAGCACGGCCCAGTAGGCGCCGGGGATCTCGCCTTGGCGCAGCGCCTCTTCCCAGAACGCGGCCAGTTCCGCCGCCGCGTGGATCTTCGAGGCCCGCTGGATGACCGGGGCATGCCGGTGGTCCAGCGCTTTCTGCAGGCTCCTGGCGACGCCGGCGTTGTGCGCGGCGAGCTGCACGGCGTCGTGGTGGATCTCCAGGTCGCTCGCATCGGGCGCGGCGCCGTGCCGGGCCATCAGCTTGCGCAGCTCGGAGGTCGCCAGGCAAGTGCCGATGACCGAGCAGAAGAAGTTCGTGTCCAGGTCGAAGAGCCGGACACGGCCGTCGGGCACGGCGCCCTGCGCGCTGTCCATCGGTTCTTCCGCCGGCTCGCAGCACGCGACAACGGCGCGAAAAACCGGGCGATTCATTTCCGGACCAGCGGTCTGGCCCGACACGAGGCGTTTGAATGGCGGGTTGAGCATGGCGAAGTGGGCGCGGTGACCTGGGCAAAAGGCCGCGGCGCGGTACGGAACGTCGTATTTCATAGAATATAGCGAAGTTGCCGCCGTGCGTACCGGTCACGGCCATTGCGCAACACAGTCTCTGATCGGATGTGCACGAGATGGTGATCAACCAATTCCAATGCCTGGAGGCCCTGGGCCAGGCGCAGGACTTCGCACGCGCGGCGCGCGCCTGCGATGTCTCCGTCTTCGAACTTGTGGAAGCCATTCGCGGCCTGGAAAGGCAGTACGGGCATCCCATCCTGCAACCGGGCCTGCGCTTCGACGGCTTCACGCCCCAGGGCGAAAAAGTGCTGGCCTGGGCGCGCGCGTTTCGACCGAATGCACGACCCTGCGCCAGAACCTGAAGGCCGGCAGGAACGAAGCGTCCATTGCCACGCTGCTGGAGCGGCGCTCCGTGTCGCCCAAGCGGCTGCGCGCGCCGGGGCCGGGGTCGGAAGACATCGACATGATCCTGCAGGCCGCATTGCGCGCGCCCGACCACGGCGGCCTGCACCCCTGGCGCGTGATCGAGTTCCGCGCGGAGCAGCGCGCCGCGCTGGCCGACAGGTTCGAACAGGAGAAGCTGCGCCGCGACCCATTGGCCTCCGCCACCGACCGCCGCCTGGCCCGCGAACACGCCACGCGCGCCCGCGCTGCTGGCCTTCGTGGTCACGCCGCGTGCGCGCAGCAAGGTGCCGGCCCGGGAGCAGTGGCTGGCGGCCGGTGCCGCGCTGGGCAACCTGCTGAACGCGGTGCATCAGCTGGGCTTCGGCGCGATCATCCTGAGCGGCGAGCGCTGCTTCGACCCGGAGCTGACGACGCAGCTGGGCATCCGGCCCGAAGAGTTCCTCGCTGGGTTCATCAGCCTGGGCACGGTCAGCGAGATGCCGCCGTCGAAGAAGCACACCCTGCCCGGCGAAGTCTGGACCTGCTGGACTCCGCCGGCGGAGCACAAGGCCGCCGCCGGCACCGCGCACCCCGCCGAATCGGCGATCAAGTGATCCGGCGCGGGGTTCGCCTCAGCCGAAGGTGAACGCGAAAGCCTCCGCGCCCGGATCGAGAAACTCGATCTCGAAGCGCCGGTCGGCCACCGCGCCGTGCTGGCGCACCAGCTGGTAAAGGCGCTGGCCGCTGACGGTGCCCAGGCCCTGCGCATCGACGTCCATGCCGTGGTCTTCACCGGGCGGCTTGCCGTCGATCGTCACCTTGATGCGCACGGGGCGTCCGTCGGCCGCGGCGCCCAGCACCAGGTGCAGGTCGCGCGCATGGAAGCGGTAGGCGATGCGCCCCTGCGCCTTGCCCAGCACCGCGCTCTGCCCACCCACGGTCCAGTCGCCGCCCAGCGCCCACTGGTTGGCCGCGAGCTGGCCCGGCACGGTGTACGCGTGCGGCTTGCCCTGCACCAGGCCACCGGCCGACGCGAAGTTTTCGGCGCGCTCGTAGCCGATGTAGGTTTCGGGCGATTTCACGTTGGCGCTGTCGGCGGCGGCCTGCGCGCCTTGCGCATCGACCTTGACCAGGTCGCCCGGCGTCGATGCCTGCCCCGCCTCGGCCAGCAATTGCTGGATGACCTGCTCCGACTTGTCGTATTCGCCCTCGCCGAAGTGGTGATGGCGGATGCGCCCCTGCGCATCGATGAAGTAGTGCGCGGGCCAGTACTCGTTCTTGAACGCGCGCCAGATCGCGTAGTTGTTGTCGACGGCCACGGGGTAGTCGACCTTCAGGTCTTTCACGGCCTGGCGCACGTTGCCGATGTCTTTCTCGAACGCGAACTCGGGCGCGTGTACGCCGATGACCACCAGGCCCTTGTCCTGGTACTTCTTCGCCCATGCCTGCACATAGGGCAGCGCGCGCAGGCAGTTGATGCAGGAGTAGGTCCAGAAGTCGATCAGCACGACCTTGCCGCGCAACGCTTCCATGGTGAGCGGCGGCGAGTTGAGCCACTGCACGGCGCCATCGAGCGACGGGCCCTGGCCTTCGACCGGCAGTGCCGATGCGCCCTTGTCTGCCGCGGCAGCCATCATGGCGTTCGAGCCGGCCATCATCACCGTCGAGTCGGGCCCGGTCGTCACCACGGGTGCGTCGGCCACGCTGTCGGCGGGCTTCTTCGGGCGCACCTTGTCGATCAGCGCCTGCTCCACCGACGAGGTGCCCGACGACGACAGCTGCGCGAGCACGCCCGTGTCCAGCCCCAGCGCGATGGCGGCCACGCCGCACAGCAGCGCCACGCCGATGCCGCGGCGGATCCACTCGCCGGCGCCGAGCGACTTCTTCATGGCCTTGAACAGCCGCCCGCCGATCAGCAGCGCGCCCGCCAGCGAAGTCGCGGCGCCCGCCGCGTAGGCCAGCAGCAGCAGCGAGGTCTGCGCGCTCGCGCCGCCCAGCGCCGCGCCCGTCAGCACGAGGCCCAGGATCGGGCCGGCGCACGGCGCCCACAGCAGGCCCGTGGCCACGCCCGGCAGGATCGAGGTGATGAAGGACGAACGCCCGCTCCCCGCCTCGCCCTCGCCCTTCCCGCCGGCCGACGCCGACAGCCGCTCGCCCCAGCTCACCAGCGGCCGCGTCAGGCGCTGCGCAAGCTGCGGAAACAGCAGCGTGACACCGAACAGCGCCATCAGCACGATCGCCACCAGGCGCCCGTACTGGTTGGCCTGCACGGCCCAGCCGCCGCCCACCGCGGCCAGCGACGCCACGCCGGCAAAGGTCAGCGCCATGCCCAGCAGCAGCGGCAGGCCGCTCTTGAGGAACGGCTGGTCGCCGCGCGCGAACACGAACGGAAGAACCGGAAGAATGCAGGGGCTGAGGATGGTCAGCACCCCGCCCAGGTAGGCGACGACGAACAGAAGCATGATGGTGTGGAGCCGGACTTTGCGGGTGGAAGGGTCAGGCGGCGCCCGGGGTGAATTTCATGGCCAGGCCGTTCATGCAGTAGCGCAGCCCGGTCGGCTTGGGGCCGTCGTCGAACACATGGCCCAGGTGGCCGCCGCAGCGGCGGCAGTGCACTTCGGTGCGCGTCATGCCGGCGGAGGTGTCGACCTTCTGCGCCACGGCGTTCGGCAGCGGCTGCCAGAAGCTGGGCCAGCCGGTCTTGCTGTCGAACTTGGTCTTCGACGAGAACGCGTCGAGCGCGCAGCCGGCGCAGGCGAACCGGCCTTCGCGGTGCTCGTCGTTCAGGGGGCTGGTGTAGGGGCGCTCCGTGCCCTCTTCGCGCAGCACCGCGTACTGGTTGGGCGTGAGCAGCTTGCGCCACTCGGCCTCGGTGCGGGTGATCTCGAACTTGCCGGGCTCGGCCGCATGCGCCAGGCGGGCGCTCCAGCCGAAGGCGTGAAAAGGGCCAGCCCGAGTGTCGAGGTCCCGGCCTTGAGAACGAAACGGCGTGCGTGGTGGTTCATGGCAAATCCTTGGAGTGATGACCCTGTGAATACGCAGCATCTCTATATACGGATGTATATAGCGAAAGACGCACCGGCCGAACCGATATGCGCGTTCGCGTCCCACGCCGGGTAGTTCGGGCGCTTCGGCGCGAAGGTTACGCCGCTTGGCCGGCCCCCAAGAAAAAAGACGCCGGCGGGGGTGACTTTCGGCACTGGCACGCCGGTGCGCCCGGCGCCACAGTCGACGTGCCCGGCACCGCCCTTCAATTTCGCGACCACCATGACGAGCACCGTCGAACTGCGCATCGCCCTGTCCCGCCACATCCGGCAGGCCGATCTCCTGTCGGTGGGGCGCTTCCTGCAGGCGCACCGCAACGGGCTGGCCGCGGTGCTCGATGCCGGCGGCGACGGCCTGGAGCCCGCGCTCGTGCAGGCGGCCGGGCGGCCCCGGCACGCCACGGCCATGGTGGTGCAGCTGCTGGAGGCCGGCGCGCCCGTCGACCGGCCCGACGCCGACGGCGAAACCGCCCTGTTCCGCGCGCTGTCGCTGCGCCACCTGCCCGTGGCCCAGCGGCTGCTCGATGCCGGCGCGTCGCCCCATGCCGCCAACGCCCACGGCGTGCGCGTGTTCGACAAGGTGCTCGCCACCGGCGACATGGCCTGGGTGCGGCGCTTTCTGGACGACGGCCACCGGCTGGACGCGGTGAGCCGCGACGGCGACACCTGCCTTCACTGGGCGGCCCGCTCGAACAACCCCGCGCTGTACGACCTGGTGCGCGAACGCACCGGCCTGCGGCCCGACCAGCCCACGCGCGGCGGCCGCCGCCCGGTCGATCTGGTGACCAGCGCGGCGCTGCTGGCGCACATGCGCGCCCGCACGGCGCGGACATGCGCTGGAACGTGGTCTTCGAGAACCGCGACCACAGCCTGCATGCCTATGCCGGCAACGGCGCGGCCGACATCGTGCGCGAGCTGCTGGCCCACGGCGTGGCGCCCAACGTGCCGGGCGAGCACCGCGACAGCCCCCTGCACCGCGCCGTGGCGAGCCGCAGCCTGGCCACGGTCCAGGCGCTGCTGGCGGGCGGCGCCAAGGTGAACGTCCACAACGCCGCCGGCGCCGCGCCGTTGCATTGGGCGGCCGAGCTGGGGCTGCCGGACATCGTGCATTGCCTGCTGGCGAACAAGGCCCGGGTCGACGCCAGGGTCAGCGTGCGGGCGCCGCTCGAGGGCTGAGGGCTTCGGTCCCGAAGCGCGCCGCCGGCGCTAGGGCGTGGCCTGCACGCCGATGGCGCTGTTGCTTTCGCCGTCGCTCGCGCGGCGCAGCCAGCCGAGCGTGCCGCCCGCCACCGTCCAGCGACCGTCGGCCGCATCGAGCGCCAGGCGGGCCCGGCTTTCGCCGAACGGACCGGGGTTCTGCTGGACGATCTCGATGTCCGTCGCCCCGACGTCCGCGACGATCGCCACGTGCCCGTAGGGGTTGAGCAGCGTGGGCTTGAACACGATCAGGTCTTCCACCCGAGGCTTGTCGGCCTGCGCGTTGCGGTACTGGCGCAGTCCGCGCTTGGCGTTCAGCGCGCCGTGCGCGGTGTCCCGGTCGTAGTAGTCCTTGGCGTTGCCGTAGGCGTCGGGCATGCGGTGGCCGAAGCGCTCGAAGTAGTAGCGCTTGATGAACTCCACGCACTGGTACTTGATGCCCAGGTTGTAGCCGTCGCGGGACAGCATGCGGCCATCGGAATGGTTGACGCCGCCGTTGTAGTAGACCTTCACGCCGTTGAACTCGTCGAGCACGGCGCCCACTTCGCGGGCCGGGTTCAGGTTGAGGTGGGTCGTGCCCCAGTAGCCGGCCGCGGCCAGCACGGCGGCGGCGGGCACCGAGGCAAGAAGAAGGGCAAGGGTGCGGCGGCGAATCGTCGTTCTTTCGAAGGGGGTTGCCGCGAGTCTAGGGGAACGCCGGCGCCGGGCGTCATGTCATGGCCTCGTGCCCGTGGCAACCACCGGCGCGATCAGCACCATCGCCCCGTCCTGCCCGCGCCGGATGCGCAGGCGCGTGCCGTCCAGCAGCCGCTCCAGCGCCGCGTCGGCCGCGAGCTTGCCCTTGACGCCGCGCGTGGACAAGTCCTTGACGTCCTCCACCTTGTAGATGAGCTGCACGCCCGACTGCGCGATGTAGGCGTCCAGCGCGGGCTTGAGCTCGCCGCCGCCGACGTCGAACTCCCGGGCGTTGGCCCACGTCAGGCCCGCCATCAGCGCGCACGCCACCCCGACGGCGATGCGCCAGCCCGCTGCGGCGCGCGGGGCGGGGTTCTTCCTCCCGATTCGATTCATGTAGGTGTGTTTCCAGCGAGATGTTTTTTCTTGTACCCCCTGTGAGACGAGCGCGGGCCCGCTTTCCGGTAACGGCGCGCCCCATTTCGGGGCTCCTAGAATCCACGCCGCGGCGCCGGCGCCACTTTTATTTGCCGGCATCCGCACCGCGCGTTACCGGAAATCTTCTGGCCGTTCGTCTCTATGTCTGTCGCCAATCCCGGCGGCGAGCCGTACCCCATCCGGCCATTTCCAGGAGCGCTTTTTGGTTCTCAGTGACTTGGACAACTGGTTCGTCAGCGAAGTGCTGCCGATGGAGGCGGCGCTCACGCGTTTCCTTCGGCGCAACTGGCGCGACGAAGCCGAAGTACCCGACCTGCGCCAGGATGTTTATGTGCGCATCTATGAATCCGCCGCCAAAGCCGTGCCCGAACTGGTGAAGCCCTTTGTCTTCGCCACGGCGCGCAACCTGCTGATCGACCGCGCGCGGCGCGCGCAGATCGTGTCGATCGAGATCATTGCCGACCTCGACGCGCTCGACTTCTCGGCCGACGAACTCACGCCCGAGCGCCATGCCGCCGGGCGCGGCGAGCTGCGCCTGCTGCAGACGGCGCTCGACGCCCTGCCGACCAAGTGCCGCCGCGTGGTGGAGATGCGCAAGATCGACGGCCTCTCGCAGCGCGAGGTGGCCACGCAGCTGGGCATCACCGAAGACACGGTCGAGCGCCAGGTGTCGCGCGGCGTGCGCGCGCTGGCGGACGCGCTGTTCTCCAGCGGCGTGCAGCTGGACACCAAGGCCTTCGGCCGGGTCCAGAACGACAAGAGGCTCTCGCCATGACTGAAGCCGAACGCATCGAATCCGTCGCCGCCGACTGGCTGGCGCGCCGCGACAGCGGCACCTGGACCGACACCGACCAGCACACGCTGGACGCCTGGATCGCCGAGTCGATCGCGCACCGCGTGGCCTGGCTGCGGCTGGCCAGCGCCTGGCAGCGCGGCGACCGGCTGAGCGTGCTGCGCGCGCCGCCGGCCATGACGCCCGCGCCGTCGCAGGCGCCGGCAACCGCGCCCGCCGCGGCGACCGGCGTCATTCCCATTCCGCTGCCCACGTCGGCAGGCCCGCGCACCTCGGGGCACGCGACGCGGCCCTCGCGCTTGCCGCGCTTCTCCACGCAGCGCATCGCGGCCGGCCTGCTGATGGCGGCGGCCGGCTGCAGCTGGCTCGGCTGGAAGTACACGCAAGACTGGCAAAGCGAGCACTACGCCACCGCCGTGGGCGCGCGCCAGTCGGTGTCGCTGCCCGACGGCTCGGTGCTCACGCTGAACACCGCCACGCACCTGCGCACCGTGGTGAACGCCAACGGGCGCAAGGTGTGGCTGGACGACGGCGAGGCCTACTTCGACATCGCGCACGACAAGGCCCACCCCTTCGTCGTGATGGCGGGCGACCGCCGCATCACCGTGCTCGGCACGCGCTTCCTGGTGCGGCGCCAGGGCGACCAGGTGAACGTGGTGGTGGAAGAAGGTCGCGTGCAGATTGCTTCGACCCAAAGTGAAAAAGGGGTCGAGCCCACGGTGATCACGCGCAACCAGGCGGCGGTGACCCACGCGAACAACGTGCTCGTGATGTCGAAGGCGCCCAAGCAGATCGACGACGAACTGAGCTGGCGCCAGGGCAAGCTGGTGTTCGACCAGACCTCGCTGGGCGACGCGGCCGTGCAGTTCAACCGCTACAACGAGCGCAAGCTGGTGATCGCCGATCCGGCGCTCGCGCGCATCCGCATCGGCGGCAGCTTCGACGCCAACAACATGGGCGGCTTCGTCGCGCTGCTCAAGCAGGGCTTCGGCCTCGTGGCTCAAGAAAATGGAAACGAAATAAGGATTTCAAACTAGCTTATTACCGGAATGTGACCGGGCATTCGTCTCACTCAGTGGGTACCAGAACAAAACCACGGAGAAGACAAACATGAATCGAGTCAAGCAAAGCCCCGGTCCGTTGAGCATGAAGAAGCGACGATGGAAGGCCCTTCGGCCCTGGGTCGTCGGCGGCACATGGGCACTGATGGGCGGCCTGTCGATGCAGGCCCACGCACAGGCCCCGCAAGCCCAAGCCCCGGCGCAGGTTTTCGACGTCGGCGGCGGCGACCTGAAGACCGCGCTGGACGCCTACATCGCGCAAAGCGGCGTGCAGCTGCTCTACAAGGTCGACGACGTGAAGGGCATGGCCACGCGCGGCGTGAAGGGCGCGCTGTCGCCGCAAGACGCGCTGCAGCACCTGCTCGCGGGCACGCCGCTGCTCACGCGCCGCGGCGACGACGGCGCCATCGTGATCTACACCGCCGCGGCCATGGCGGCCAAGCCGACGACCGACGAGCCGCAGTCGCTGGACAGCGTCACCGTCACGGCCACGCGCCGCCGCGAGCCGGTGCGCGAAGTGCCGATGCAGGTCAACGTGATGAAGGCCGAGACGCTGGAGCGCGCCGGCGCCAAGAACCTGGCCGACTACGTGGCCGAGCAGCCGGGCGTGACCATGACCAGCAGCGGCAGCGTGGGCGGCATCCTGACCATGCGCGGGCTGACCACCGGCCCGGTGCAGGGCATCGCGACCGTCGGCGTGTATGTCGACGACGTGGCCACGGGCCTGAGCTCGTCCGGCGCGCTCGCGGGCTTCACGCCGCTGGACATGGGCATGCTCGACCTGCACCACATCGAGGTGCTGCGCGGCCCGCAGGGCACGCTGTACGGCGCCGGCGCCATGAGCGGCGTGCTCAAGTACGTGACGAACCAGCCCGACACCATGGAGTTCGCGGGCTCGGTGAAGTTCGGCACCTCGTGGACGCAAGGCGGCGGGCCCGGCTTCACGACCGCCGCGCTGCTCAACGTGCCGATCAAGGAAGACGTGGCCGCCGTGCGCTTCGCCGCCTTCACCGACCAGCTCGGCGGCAGCTACGACGCCGCCGGTCCGGCACGGGGTCGCAACATCGACCGCGGCCATACCGACGGCGGCCGGGTCTCGCTGCTGCTGACGCCCACCAAGGAACTGACGGTGCGCCTGACGGGCGCGGTGCAGGACGTCAAGCGCCAGGGCCTGGGCTTCGAGGACATCGACAAGCGGACCCTGCGCCCCTGGGGGCTGGACCGCACGCGCCAGCTGTCTTCCCGCGAGCCCTACAGCAACAAGACGCAGCTGTTCGGCCTGGACGTGGAGTACGACTTCGGCTGGGCGCGCCTGAACTCGATCACCTCCGCGCAGGACGTGAAGATCTCCAATTCCGTCGACCTCACCGCCCTCTACGCGCCCTCGCTGGCCGCGCTGCGCCTGTCGGCGTCCTCGGCGCCGCTGGCCAGCACCGTGGAGCAGCACCGTGTCAGCCAGGAGTTCCGCCTGACCTCGCGCTCGGGCACCACCATCGAGTGGCTGGCCGGCATCTACCTGAACCGCGAACGCGGCCAGAACGACGGCACCCTCAGCGCCAACCTGAACGGCGGCCTGGGCAACAAGACCTTCCTGACGTCGACGCAGTCCTCGCGCTACCGCGAGGAGGCCCTCTATGGCGACGTCACCTGGAACGTGACGCCCGCGCTGTCGTTCACCGGCGGCGTGCGGCTGGCGCGCAATAACCAGCGCTACGACAGCAAGCAGTCCGGCTCGCTGGTCGGCCCGGTCGATTCCAACGCCGCCGGCACCTCGTCGGAAAGCCCCACCACCTACCTCGCGGCGGCCAAGTACACGCTGTCGGAGACCAGCAACGTCTACTTCCGCGCGGCGAGCGGCTACCGCCCCGGCGGCCCGAACGTGCTGAAGGCCGACACCGACCGGAACATCGTGCAGCCGATGTACAAGTCCGACTCGCTGTGGAGCTACGAACTCGGCTACAAGGCCGACCTGCTGGACCGCAAGCTGTCGCTGGAGGCCGCGCTCTACGACATCGAATGGCGCGACGTGCAGCAGCCCACCAAGAGCGGCGGCTTCGTGTTCGTCACCAACGCCGGCGGCGCCCGCATCAAGGGCGGCGAGCTCACGCTCAACTGGAAACCCAGCAAGGAGTGGCGCTTCACGGCCAACGCCTCGCTCATCGATGCGCGCCTGACCGAGGACGCCAAGGGCCTGGACGCCAAGGCGGGCACCCGGCTGCCGCAGACGCCGCGCTTTGCGACCACGCTGGGCGTGACGCGCAACTTCAGCATCGCCGATCACCCGGCCTACTTCGGCATCAGCGCGCGCTACACCGGCAAGCGCGACGCGGGCTACGCGGGCAGCGCGACCATCCCGAGCATCAAGATGCCGGCCTACACGCTGGTCGACCTGCAGGCGGGCATCGACTTCCAGCGCTTCAGCCTCTCGGCCTACGTGCGCAACCTGGCGAACAAGCGCGGCATCCTGTCGATCGACACCGGCCTGGCGGCGAACCCGAACCTGGTGCAGGCGGCGCTGGCACCGTCGCGCACCGTCGGCCTGAGCGTCAACGTTCCGTTCTGAGATGTCGAGTCTCAATCCGATGGCGGCCGCGTTGCCGCCGGATGCGGCGAGCCCCGCCGCACGCGAAACGACGACCCGAAAAGCACCGGCCAGCGCCTGGTACGCGCTGGCGGTGCTGGTCATCGCGACCGTGCTGGGCTCGATCGACAAGGTCATCCTCACGCTGCTGACGGAGCCGATGCGCATCACGCTGTCGCTCTCCGACACGCAGCTGGGGCTGCTGCAGGGCGCGGGCATCGTGCTGTTCACCGGCATCGCCACGCTGCCCCTGGGCTGGCTGAGCGACCGCTACGACCGGCGCGTGGTGCTGGCGGCCTGCGTGGTGCTGTGGAGCGCCGCCACCGCCATGCGCGGCACCGCCATGGACTACGGCGTGCTGTTCATCGCCTCCATCGGCCTGGGGGTGGGCGAAGCCGGCCTCGGGCCCATCACCAACAGCATGATCCCCGACCTGTTCCCGCGCACGCAGCGGGTGCTGGCCAACGCGGTGTTCGCGCTGTCGGCCATCTTCGGCAGCGCGCTGGGCGCCCTGCTGGGCGGCACGGTGGTGCACCTGACGGACGACCTGCGGCACTGGCTGCCCGCCTCGATGCAGCAGATGGAGACATGGCGGCTGGCCTTCTTCGTGATGGCGTCGGCGGGCATACCGGTGGCGCTGCTGGTGCTGTCGATTCGCCGGACCCGGCGCGGCGGCGCGCAGCCGGCCCCGCCGGACGAAGCGGCGGCGGCCGGGGCGAAGCCTGAAGCCGCGCATTCCGCCCACGCAGTGACCCAGGCCGATGCCGACGACGTCGTCAGCACCATCAGCTTTCGCGACCACCTGCGCGAGCACTGGCGCACCTTCGCGGGCCTGGTGGTCGGCGCGGGCCTGGCGAGCATCGGCATGAGCTCGATCGGCACCTGGCTGCCGATCATGGCGGCGCGCCAGTACGGCGTCACGCCGGCGCAGATGGGACAGGGCATGGGGATCGCCTTTCTGTGCGGCACGGTGATCGGCGGCCTGCTGGGCGTGGCGGCGATGCGCTACGTGCAGCCCCGCATGGGGCCGGCCGCCGCGCTGCGCATCATCATGCTGGGCAATCTGACGGCCGCGCTGTTGTCGTCGCTGCTGCTCTTCACGCGTTCGGCGACCGACGCGTTCACGCTGCTGGCCCTGCTGGTCATTCCCCTCATCAGCGGCGCGGTGCTGCTGCCCAACGTGCTGCAGGACGCGGCGCCGCCGCACCTGCGCGCACGCACCATCGCGCTGCTCTCCGTGGCCGGCCTGCCGTTCGGCGTGGTGGGGCCGCTGCTGGTGGGCATGTTGTCGGACGCCCTGAAGTCCGTGCCCAACGGGCTGGCCATGTCCATCGTTGCCGCGACGCTGATCGGCGGCGTCCTCGGCGCATGGTGCTGCGCGCCACCGAAGGCCCGTTCGTGCGCCTGATGCGTTCGGCCCGGCCCACCTGAAGCCACCCGATTCCTTCTCGTTCCTCCCACCCTCTTGCGTTGTCCTTCCATGTCACAACAACCCTCGCCTTCACGACCCGACACTCCCCCCTCTTCACCCGCCGCCGAGGCTGCCGCGCTGGCCGCCATCGACGCGCTGGTGGCGCCCCTGAACCGCGGCGACGCGCCCGGCCTGGTGCTGGGCATCGCGCAGCACGGCCGCCTGCTGTATCGCCGCGCCGTCGGCATGGCCAGCCTGGAGATGGGCGTGGCCCTCACGCCGACCACGCGCATGCGCATCGCCTCCACCAGCAAGCACTTCACGGCGATGGCCGTGCTGCTGCTGGCCGAAGACGGCCTGCTCGACGTGGAAGACCCGGTGCAGAAATACCTGCCCGAGCTGCCCCGGCTCAGCGCCAACGGCCCCACGCTGCGCCACCTGCTCACGCACACCAGCGGCTGGCGCGGCCATGACGAGCTGTGGGCCATTGCGCACGGCCTCACGTTCACGCTGCCCGGCCCGGGCCTGCCGGCCATGGCGCGCCAGAGCGCGCTGAACTTCGAGCCCGGCACGCACATGGTCTACAGCAACGGCGGCTACTTCCTGCTGGCGAAGATCGTCGAGCGCGTGAGCGGCCAGAGCTTCAACGACTTCCTGCAGGCGCGCCTGTTCGCCCCGCTGGGCATGCACCACACCCTGTCGGTGCAGACCGACCTCGACGTGGTCCCCGGCATGGCCGGCCTGTACATGCCCGCGCCCGGCGGCGGCTGGCGCCGCGGCCTGTACCCGTGCGAACTGGACGGCGGCGGCTCGCTGGTGTCGACGGCGGACGACATGCTGCGCTGGCTCGCGCACATGCACGGCAGCGAAAAGATCGTGGGCAGCGCCAGGAGCTGGGCGCTGCTGTCGGCGCCCACCACGCTGTCGTCGGGCTCCCAGGTGAACTACGGCTTCGGCCTCGCGCGCCACCCGTACCGCGGCGTCGAGATCGTCCACCACGCGGGCGCCGTGCTCGGCGCGCAGTCGCAGATGATCAGCGTGCCCAGCCACGGGCTGGACATCATTGCCATGGTGAACGGCGCGCCCGTGTCGCCGGCGGCGCTGGCCCTCAAGGTGATCGAGCTGCTGCTGGGCGACGCGCTCGCGGCGCCCGAAGCGCGCCCGCTGGCCAGCGCCTTCCCCGCGCTGCCCGGCCAGCGCTACCACGCCCCCTCCACGGGCTGCCTGCTGGGCTTTGCGGACGTGGCCGGCAAGCTGGCGATGTCGTGGCAGGCCGGCGAGGCCAGGCCCATGAACCAGGGCGACGGCAAGCTGTGGTTGGGCCTGCAGGACCTGCCGACGAACGACCTCGTGCTCGACGCCAGCGACATCGACCCGCAACGCGCGCCCGACGCACTCGTGCTGCACGAAGGCGGTCAGCCGCGCCGCTTCGAGCGCCTGCCCGAGACCGCGCCCGATGCCGCGTCGCTCGCCGACCAGCTGTGTGGCGACTACACCAGCCCCGACCTGGACGCCACCGCGCACATGGCGCTGGTGGACGGCAAGCTGCTGCTCACGGTGCAGGGCCGCCACGGCCAGCACGTGTGCGTGCTGACGCCGCTGTCGGCCGACGTGATGACGCTCGCCTCGGTCGACCCGGTGCTGGCCCAGCTGGGCAAATCGATTCTCAACGTGAAGCGCAAGGACGGCCGGGTCGTGGGACTGCAGTTCGCCACCACACGCTCGCGAAACATCCACCTTGCCCGCCAGGAGGCCCACGCATGAAGTTCTTCACCACCCTGTTCGCCACCGAAACCAACACCTTCGTCTCGGCCCCCACCGGCCTGGGCAGCTACGAGGAATACGGCATCTTCCGCGGCGATGCGAGCACGCGCGACGCGGCCGGCTACGGCCTGTACGCGGTGGAAGTGCGCAGGCAGCTGGCCGCCGAAGGCCATGAAACGGTCGAGAGCCTGCTGGCCTTTGCGCAGCCCCTGGGGCGCACCGTGCGCAGCGTGTACGAACGCCTGCGCGACGAGATCCTGGACGACCTGCGCAAGGCCGGCCCGGTCGACGGCGTGATCCTCGTGCTGCACGGCGCGATGGTGGCCGACGGCTACGACGACTGTGAAGGCGACGTGATCTCGCGCGTGCGCGACATCGTCGGGCCGAACGTGCCCATCGGCGTGTCGCTCGACCTGCACTGCCACTTCACGCAGAAGATGCTGGACGCGGCGGACGCGATCATTTGCTACAAGGAATATCCGCACACCGACGCGTTCGAGCGCCTGACCGAGCTGATCCGCATCGTGGTCGACACCGCGCAGGGCCGCGTGCGGCCCGTGACGGCCGTGCACGACTGCCGCATGGTCGGCAAGTGGCACACCACGCGCGAACCGATGGCCGGCTTCGTGCGCCGCATGCAGGAGGCCGAGAAGCTGCCGGGCGTGCTCTCGGTGTCGCTGGGCCACGGCTTCCCCTGGGCCGACGTGCCCGAGTCGGGCGCCAAGCTCTGGGTGGTGACCGACAACGAACCCGCGCTCGCCGCGAAGCTCGCCGAAGAACTGGGCCGCGGCTTCTGGGACCTGCGCCACGAGACCGGCGTGCCCTCGCTCTCGATCGAGGAGACGCTCGCCCAGGCCATGGCCACGCCGGACGGCCCCGTGGTCATTGCCGACACCGCCGACAACCCCGGCGGCGGCGCCACCAGCGACAGCACCTTCATGCTGCGCGCGGTGGTCGAGCGCGGCATCGGCGACGTGGCTTTCGGCGGCGTGTGGGACCTGGGCGCGGTGCAGCTGTGCCGCGACGCGGGCGAAGGCGCGAGTTTCGAGCTGCGCCTGGGCGGCAAGTGCGGCCCGGCCTCGGGCGACCCGATCGACCTGCACGTGACCGTCAAGCGCGTGGTGGAGGCGCATTCGCAGGGCGGCCTCTCCGGCGTGCGCACGCCCATGGGCCCGTGCGTGTGGGTGCAGGCGGCCGACGGCGTGGACATCGTGCTCATCAGCAAGCGCAACCAGGTCATCGGCGCCGACCTCTTCACGGGCCTGGGCATCGACCTGGCGGCCAAGAAGCTGATCATCGTGAAGTCGGCGCAGCACTTCCATGCGGAGTTCGGCCCCATCGCCAAGTCGGTGCTGTACGTGTCGACGCCGGCCTCGCTGAGCACCGACTTCGCCAACCTGCCGTATCGCGTGCGCGACCTCGACTACTGGCCGCGCGTGGAAGAACCCAAGCGCGCCGCGCGTGCATTGCCGTCGTCGGTGGACGGGCGCGGCATGCCCGCGCCCGGCGAGCTGTACACCGTCGACGGACGCAAGATGCACCTGCAGCGCAGCGGCCCCGCGCCGGCCGGCGCGCTGTCTCCCACGCTGGTGCTCGAAGCCGGCGGCGGCTGCGCCTCGCCGATCTTCGCGCGCCTGCAGCAGGCGCTGTCGACCAAGTACCCGGTGATCAGCTACGACCGCGCGGGCATGGGCTGGAGCGATGCCGACGACGCGCCCTTCGACGGCAAGCGCAACGCGCAGCATCTGCATGCGCTGCTGGCCGCGGCCGGCGTGACCGGGCCGATCGTGCTGATCGGCCATTCGCTGGGCGGCCTGCTGAACCGCATCTACACCGGCCTGTATCCGGAGCAGGTGGTCGGGGTCGTGATGCTCGACGCCAGCCATCCGGAGCAGTTCGAGGTGTTCAAGGGCCTGCCGGCGGAGCAGCTGGCGCCCGAGCGCCAGAAGCGCGCGGAGTTCCAGGCCGGCGGTCTGCCGCCGCCGGACTTCGCGCCGGTGCAGGCCATCTTTGCCGACATGCCCCACGTGCTGCGGCAGATGGCCGCGAACTACACGCCGCAAACCGTCGACACGATGGTGAAGGAGCACGAAGGCCTGCAGCAAGTCGCGCGGCAGGCCGGCGCGTCGCCGGATCTGGGCGTGCGGCCGCTGTCGGTGCTGTCGGCCACGGTCATGCAGAAGCTGCCGCCGGGTGCCGAGGAAGGCGCCGAAGTGCAACGCCGCTGGCCCGAATACCAGGAGGCGCACACGGCGCTGTCGAAGCGAAGCCGCCTGCATCGCATCGAAGGCGCGGAGCACATGACGCTGATCGTGCTGCCGCCTTTCGTGAGCCGCATTGCCGAGGAAGTCGACTGGGTGATGGCGGAGCTCGGATGCGCCCGGTGATGCCGCCCGTGCACACACCGCTCGCACACACGCCGCTGGCCGAACTGAGCACGCCCGCGCTGCTGCTCGACAGCACCGTGCTGGAACGCAACTGCGACGCGATGGCGCGGCGCGCGGCACGCCACGGCGTGGCGCTGCGCCCGCACCTGAAGACCTCCAAGTCGGCCGAGGTGGCGCGCCTGGCCACGCGCGGGCACGGCGGCGCGATCACGGTGTCCACCGTGGCCGAGGCCGACTACTTCGCGCGCTACGGCTTCCTGGACCTGACCTACGCGGTGGGCATCAGCGCCGGCAAGATCGATGCGCTGCATCGCGTGCAGCACGTGCACGGCGCCCGCGTGAACCTGCTCGCGGATGGCGTCGAAGCGGTGCGTGCGGCGGCGGCACGGGCGCGCGCCCTCGGTGCGCGCTTCGGCCTGCTGATCGAGGTCGACACCGGCGGCGGACGCGGCGGTGTCGCGCCCGACGATGAACAAGCGCTGCGGGCCATCGCGGCCGAAGTGCAACGCAGCGAATCGCTGACGCTGGCCGGCGTGCTGACCCACGCCGGCCACAGCTACCACGCCGAGGGGCTGGACGCGATCCGCGCCATCGCCGAAGCCGAGCGCGCCGGCGCGGTGCGCGCGGCCGGGTGCCTGCGCGCGGCCGGCTTCGCGGTGGATGTCGTCAGCGTGGGCGCCACGCCGACCGCGGTGTGCGCCGAGCGGCTGGACGGCGTCACCGAAATGCGCCCCGCGTCTACACCTTCTTCGACCTGGACCAGGCCGCGCGCGGCATCTGCGGCATCGAGGACATCGCGCTGTCGGTGCTGGCCACGGTGATCGGCCACAACCCGCGCTCGCGCCGCGTGCTCATCGACGCCGGCGCGCTCGCGCTGTCGAAGGACGAGTCGGCGGCCGAGTTTCGCGGCGGCCTGGGCTTCGGACTGGTCTGCCGCGCGGACGGCACCACGCCGTTGCCCGGCCTGCGCGTGGCCGAGCTGCACCAGGAGCACGGCCTGATCGCCATCGAAGGCGATGGCGACGACGACCTGCGGGCCATGTTCGACGCACTGCCCGTCGGCAGCCGCGTGCGCATTCTTCCGCATCACGCCTGCATGACCGCGGCTCCCTACGACCGCTACCACGTTGTGCGCGGCGCCGGTACGGGCGTGCACGCCGTGTGGGGCAAGGCCCTTGGCTGGCGCCCGGCCTGACCGGACGCCCCGATCGCCCCCGAATCGCCCCCGTTTTGTTTTTTGGAGTCACTCATGATGAAGACCTTTTTCGCCAAGCTGATGGCCGTGGCCGCGCCGCTCGCCCTGTCGCTTTCCCTGGGCGCCGCGCCGCACGCCGCCAACGCGCAGGCCACGCCGGAGCCCGCATCCGCTGTCGCTCCCAATACCGCTCCCACCACCGCACCTGCCGCCGTATCTGCCGCCGCGCCTGCACCCACGGCGCCGGCCGCGGTGCCCGCACCGGCCGCGGCCAAGGTCGACAACCCCTACGGGATCGGCGCGCTCTGGGCCCAGAGCGACCTGGTGGCCAAGGCCGTGCTGTTCATCCTCGCGGTCATGTCGATGGGCAGCTGGTACGTGATCGTCACCAAGCTGCTCGAGCAGATGCGCATGGGCCGGCAGGCCCGCGAGGTCGACAACGAGTTCTGGAAGGAAGGCACCGTGCAGGCCGGCACCGCGCGCCTGGCCGAGGGCAGCCCCTTCCGCTTCATCGCCGATGCCGGCGTGCACGCCACGCAGAAGCACCACGGCCTGCGCGGCAAGGTCGACTTCGCCGAGTTCGTCGACCTGTGCATCCACCGCGCCACCGAGCGCGTGCAGCGCCGGCTGGGCAACGGCATGTCGCTGCTCGCCACCGTGGGCTCGACCGCGCCTTTCGTGGGCCTGTTCGGCACCGTCTGGGGCATCTACCACGCGCTCACCGCCATCGGCATTGCCGGGCAGGCGTCGATCGACAAGGTGGCCGGCCCCGTGGGCGAGTCGCTCATCATGACGGCCATCGGCCTGGCCGTGGCCGTGCCGGCGGTGCTGGGCTACAACTGGCTGCTTCGCCGCAACATCACCGTGATGGACGACGTGCGCGAGTTCAGCGGCGAGCTGCACTCGGTGATCCTGGCCGGCAGCGCCACCGCCTGAGCGCCTTGGCACCCACACCGCACGCAAGGCGAGCCACACCATGGCGATGAACATTCCCTCCGGCGGGGGCGACGAGGAACAGGCGATTGCCGCCATCAACACCACGCCGCTGGTCGACGTGATGCTGGTGCTGCTGATCATCTTCCTCATCACCATCCCGGTGGTCAATTACTCGGTGCCCGTGGAGGTGCCGAAGGAACGCAACGAGGTGCGCGAAAGCAAGCCGGACACCGTCGTGCTGTCGGTGGATTCGGCCGGCCGCATCTACTGGTACGACACCCCCGTGCGCGACGTGGACACGCTTGCCGGCAAGCTGAAGAAGGTGGCCGCCCTCACCCCGCAGCCCGAGGTGCACATCCGCGGCGACTGGCACTCCGACTACGAGCCCGTGGGCAAGATCATCTACGCGTGCCAGTCGGCCGGCATCGTCAAGGTCGGCTTCATCACCGAGCCGCCCGCGCGCAACTGAGAACACACAGCCATGCGAAAAGAAAAACAGGGGCGCCGCAGCGGCACCCCGTCCGACGAACCCATGATGGACATCAACACCACGCCGCTGATCGACGTGATGCTGGTGCTGCTGATCATGCTGATCATCACCATCCCGATCCAGCTGCACTCGGTGAACCTGAACATGCCCAACGGCAACCCGCCGCCGAACGACATCAAGCCCGAGGTGCTGCGCGTGGACATCGACGAGCGCAGCACGGTGCTGTGGAACGGCGAGGCCGTGGCCGAGCTGGCCGAGGTCGAGCGGCGCTTCGAGCAGGTGGCCGCGCAGCCGGTGCAGCCCGAAGTGCACCTGCGCCCCGACAAGCATGCCAAGTACAACGTGGTGGCCGGCGTGATGGCCTCGGCGCAGCGCTCGGGCCTGACCAAGCTGGGCATCATGGGCTCGGAGCAGTTCATCCCATGAGGCGCGCCAACGACTTCGACCCCAAGTCGCGCTTCGGCCCCGTGGGCATCGGCGTGATGGTGCTGTTCCATGTGCTGGTGGGCTACGCGCTCGTCTCGGGCCTGGCGCGCAAGACCATCGAGATGATCAAGAAGCCGATGGACGCGACCATCATCGCGAGGTGAAGGTGCCGCCACCGCCGCCCCCTCCCCCGCCGCCTCCACCGAAGAAGATCGTCCGGCAAGAGACGCCGAAGGCCCCGCCGCCGCCGCGTCCGGCCTACGTGCCGCCGCCCGAGGTGACACCGCCGCCGAGTTCGCGCCCGCGGTCACCGCGGTGCAGAGCACCTTGCCGGTGGCACCGCCGCCGGCGGCCCCGCCGGCACCGCCCGCGCCTCCTGCGCCGCCGCAGGCGGTGTCCACCGACATCGCGGTGGCCTGCCCCCGGCAGGTCAAGCCCGAGATGCCGCGCAAGGCGCTGGACGAAGGCATCAGCGGTGTCGTCAAGGCGGAGGTGCGCATCAAGGGCGGCCACGTGACCGAAGTGCGCTTCCTGTCGGGCCCCAAGGTCTACCAGTCGGCGGTGCGTTCGGCGGTGATGCGCTACGAATGCCAGACGACGGGCGACGCCGAAGTCGTGGCCACGCAGGAGTTCGTGTTCCGCATCGAGTGAGGCGGGCGCCGCGCGGTCAATCGATCAGTCGATCACCCGCTCAGCGCCGGTACCAGCCGTAGCGCGGGTGGTACCAGCCCCAGCCGCCATGGGCGCGGTAGTGCCACAGGTACCCCGGCGCCGGCATCGCGTAGGTCGGCCTGACATACACGACGCCCGCCGGGACGACGTAGGCCGGCCGCTCGACGATGACGCTCGGGCGCACGACATGGGCCGGCCGCACGATCACCACCGGCGGCGGGCCGACGACCACCGGTTGGGCCCGCGCCGACACGGTGGTCAGCAGCGCGCCGGCGCATGCGAGAAAGAGCGTGCCGAGCCCCAGCAAGGTCGAACCACGTGATTTCATGAGAGTTACCTTTCGGCCATCGGCCGGATGAAAAAAACGAAGCGGGAGGCGGGCCGGCGTCAGTGCCAGCCGCGATGCCAGCCATAGACGGGGTGATGCCAGCCCCAGCCGTAGCGGGCGTGGTACTGCCACACGAAGCCCGGGCCCGGCACCGCATAGGTCGGCCCGACGTAGGCCACGCCGGCGGGCGCCACATAGGCCGGCCGCACCACCGCCGGCGCGACCACGCAGCCGGACAGCACGAGGGCGGACAGGGTCGCCACGGCAAGCGACGAACGAACGATCATTGAAAAACTCCCGAGACCGCTGGATCAGCGTGGGAGTTAAACGCGCGGTGCCGGCGGAATCCGTCGCGCGGCCGGAAAAGTTTTTTGCGCCGCCATAATCGGGGCTGCACTTCAACGGCAAACGGGTCCCGGTCCGGCACAGCAAGTATCTCGCCCATGTCCGCAGGGTCCAAAGTCCCGACGCCACCCCACAAGGGTCGAGCGAAGGGGCACCCAAGGTTTTTCGTCAGAGAAATTCACAAAGGTTGACCATGCAAATCTCCCCTGCCGGGCATCCCCCGGCCGCCGCTGCATTGCCGGCTGGCACATTTCTTCCCCCTCCTGCGTCTCTTTGCGAGACCCCTGAAGCACAGGCGTTGACAGGCTCCGAAGTCCTCGTCCGCTGCCTGCAGGCCGAAGACGTCGCGTACGTCTGGGGCTACCCGGGCGGTGCCGTCCTGCACGTGTACGACGCGCTGCATCGGCAGCGCACCGTGCAGCACGTGCTGGTGCGCCACGAGCAGTCGGCCGTGCATGCGGCCGACGGCTATGCCCGGGCCACCGGCAAGGTCGGCGTGGTGCTCGTCACCTCCGGGCCCGGGCTCACGAACGCGGTCACCGGCATCGCCACCGCGTACATGGACTCGATTCCGCTGGTGGTCATCAGCGGGCAGGTGTCCACCGAGGCGATCGGGCAGGACGCCTTCCAGGAGTGCGACACAGTGGGCATCACGCGCCCCATCGTCAAGCACAGCTTCCTCGTCAAAGACCCGCGCGAGATCGCGCGGACCCTGAAGAAGGCCTTCCACATCGCCCGCAGCGGACGCCCCGGTCCCGTGGTGGTGGACTTTCCGATCGACGTGTCGCGCACCGAGGTCGCCTACACCGGCTACCCCGACACCGTGCCGATGCGCGCGCCCTCGCAGCCGCCAGAGGCCGACGACCAGCGCGAGCAGATCCGCCAGGCGCTCACGCTGCTGATGGCGGCCGAGCGCCCCTGCGTCTTCGCTGGCGGCGGCGTGGTGATGGGCAACGCCGCGCGGGAACTGCGCACGCTGGTCGACCTGCTGGGTTGCCCCGTCACCACCACGCTCATGGGCCTGGGCGCCTACCCGGCCTCGGACCCGAAGTTCCTGGGCATGCCCGGCATGCACGGCACCTGGGAGGCCAACAACGCCATGCAGCACTGCGACGTGCTGCTGGCCATCGGCGCGCGCTTCGACGACCGGGTGATCGGCAACGTCGCGCACTTCGCGCGCAGCCAGCGCAAGATCATCCACGTCGACATCGACCCGTCGAGCATCGCCAAGCGCGTGAAGGTCGACCTGCCCATCGTGGGCGACGTCGGGCAGGTGCTGACGGCGCTCGTCGCGCTGCTCGGCGAGTCGGTGCTGCGCCGGCCCGACCCGCGGGAGATGGCCGCGTGGTGGCGCAGCATCGCCACCTGGCGCGCGCGCGACAGCCTGCGCTACGACCGCTACAACACCGACGTGATCAAGCCGCAGCGCGTGATCGAGACCCTGTGCGAGATGACCCGCGGCGACGACGTATACATCACCTCCGACGTCGGCCAGCACCAGATGTGGACGGCGCAGTACTTCGGCTTCGACGCGCCGCGCCGCTGGATCAACTCCGGGGGCTTCGGCACCATGGGCGTGGGCATTCCGTATGCCATCGGCGTGAAGATGGGCAGGCCCGACAGCGAGGTGTTCTGCATCACCGGCGACGGCTCGGTGCAGATGAGCACCAAGGAGCTGTCGACCTGCCTGCAGTACGACGCGCCGATCCAGATCGTGCTGCTCAACAACCGCTACCTCGGGATGGTGCGCCAGCAGCAGCTGATCGGCTATGACGGCCGCTACAGCCACAGCTACCTCGACGCCCTGCCCGACTTCGTCAAGCTGGCCGAGGCCTACGGCCACGTCGGCATGCGGGTCGAGCGGCCGGCCGACGTCGGGCCCGCGCTGCGCGAGGCGCGCGGCCACCGGGACCGCACGGTGCTGATCGATTTCCGCATCGATCCGACCGAGAACGTGTTCCCCACGGTCAAGGACGGGCAAGGCATGACCGAGATGCTGCTGGGCAGCGAAGACCTGTAGGCGCGCCGGCCTGAGGGGCACGGCTGCGGCGGCCGTGCCCCTCGTGGATTCCCGCTACTTTTCGCCTGTTGAAAACTTCGATTTTTTCGATTGCGGCGGCCCGGGCCCGATGAAAAGATGCCGGCTCTCGTGGAAGTCGTCTCGGGCCCCGTGTCATGCGAAGGATCGGACGCTTCTTCTTTTCGCGTACCGGAATCCAACGCCGCATGAGTTCTTCGCCCCCGTTCCAGCTGGCCCGCCGTGCCCAGCGCATCCAGCCGTCGATCATCCGGGAGATCCTCAATCTCGCGGCCCGGCCCGGGGTGATCTCGCTGGCGGGGGGACTGCCCTCGCCCGATGCGTTTCCGCTGTCCACGGTGCGCGAGGCGACACAGCACGTGCTGCGGCAGTCGCCGCGCGAAGCCTTGCAATACGCCTCGACGGAAGGCTTCGCGCCCTTGCGCGAATGGGTGGCGCAAGACCTGGCCGCGCAGGGCCTGAACATCGGCGCCGGCGACGTGCTGATCACCAACGGCTCGCAGCAGGGCCTGGACCTGGTCGGCAAGGTGCTGCTCGACCCCGGCAGCGTGGTGGCCGTCGAGTCGCCGACCTATGTGGGCGCGCTGCAAGCCTTCAACCCCTACGAGGCCGGCTACCTCGGTATTGCGAACGACGACGAAGGCCCGCTGCCCGAGGCGTTGGCGCAGGCCGAAGGCGCGCGCTTCCTGTACCTGGTGCCGAATTTCCAGAACCCGACGGGGCGCTCCATCAGCGCGCCGCGTCGCGCGCAACTGGCCGCGCAGGCACGCCGCATGGGCCTGCCGCTGGTCGAGGACAACCCCTACGGCGACCTCTGGTTCGACGCGCCCGCGCCGGCTTCGCTGGCCTCGCACTGGCCCGAGGGCAGCGTGTACCTGGGCTCGTTCTCGAAGGTGCTGGCGCCGGGCCTGCGCCTGGGCTACCTGGTGGCGCCCCCGTCGTTGATGCCCAAGCTGGTCCAGGCCAAGCAGGCGGCCGACCTGCACACGCCGATCTTCAACCAGCAGGTGGTCTACCAGATCGTGCGCGACGGCTTCCTGGCGCAGCACGTGCCGCTGGTCCGCGCGCGCTACCGCGATCACCGCGACGCCATGCAGGCCGCGCTGCTGCGCCACATGCCCGCGGGCTGCCGCTGGCGCGTGCCGGCCGGCGGCATGTTCTTCTGGGTCGAGCTGCCCGAGGGCGTCGATGCCATGGCGCTGCTGGCGCACGCGGTCGAGCTCGGCGTGGCGTATGTGCCCGGCTTCGCGTTCTTTGCCGACCGCTCGCGCCACAACCTGCTGCGCCTGTCCTTCGTGACGGCGCCGCCCGCGCAGATCGACCGGGGCATCGAACTGCTGGCGCAGGCGCTGCACACGGCACCGGGCCAGACACACACAAGACAAGGAGACACCCCATGATCAAACGCCGCCACTTCTCGATGTCGCTCGCCCTCGCGGCGGCCGCCTCGCCCCTGCCGCAGGCATGGGCACAAGACAACACGCCCACGCGCATCCTGGTGGGCTTTCCGCCCGGCGGCGGCGTGGACGCGGTCGCGCGCCTGCTGGCGGACAAGCTGCGCGTTTCGCTCAACACCAACGTGCTGGTGGAGAACCGGCCCGGCGCGGCCGGGCGCATCGCGCTCAGCGAGCTGCGGCGCTCGCGGCCCGACGGCCGCACGCTGGCCATTGCCCCGGGCGGCGCGCTCACCATCCTGCCGTGGCTCTACCCGACCAGCCTGGGCTACGACCCGGTGAAAGACTTCACGCCGGTGTCGCGCCTGACCACGCTGGACCTGGCCGTGTCCGTCGGCCCGGCCGTGCCGCCCGGCGACGTGAAGGCGATGTTCGCGTGGATGAAGGCCCACCCCGCGCAGGCCACCTACGCCACCTCGGGCGCGGGCTCGGTGCCGCATTTCGCGGGCCTGGTGATCGCGCAGGCAACCGGCGTGCCGCTGCTGCACGTGCTACCGGGGCGGCGCGCCCGCCATACAAGACCTGATCGGCGGCCAGGTGCCGCTGATGATCGACAGCCCGGCCGAAGTGGTGGAGATGCACCGCAACGGCAAGCTGCGCGTGCTGGCCGTGACCGGCGCCCAGCGCACGCCCGCGCTGCCCGACGTGCCCACGCTGCGCGAGTCGGGCATCGACGTGGTGGTCGACAACTTCTTCGGCCTCTACGGGCCCGCCAACATGCCGGCCGCCGTCACCGAGCGCATCGACAAGGCCGTGGCGCAGGCGCTCGCGCTGCCCGACGTGCGCGAGAAGCTGCTCAACCTGGCAATGGTGGCCGACCACGGCGGCTCGCAGCTCCTCGCGAGCACGCAGGCCTCCCAGTACAAGCGCTGGGAAGACCCCATCAAACGTTCCGGCTTCAAGGCCGAGTGAAGAGACAACGCACGAACAGCACCATGACAGACACCACCACACCCGCCCCCCTGAGGTCAACCCGCCGCCGCACCCCAACCCCAGCCGGCCCGCCTACCGGCTGCCGCCCGGCGCCTGCGACGCGCACTGCCACGTGTTCGGCCCCGGCGCGCGCTTTCCGTATTCGCCCAAGCGCACCTACGAGCCGACCGACGCACCGGCGGCGCAGCTGCGCGCGCTGCATGCGCTGCTGGGCATCGAGCGCGTGGTGCTGGTGCAGGCCAGCATCCACGGCCACGACAACAGCGCGATGCTCGATGCCATCGCGCAGTCGCCCGACACCTACCGCGGCGTGGCGATGGCCCCCGCGTCGATCGACGACGCCGGGCTGCGCGCGCTGCACGAAGGCGGCGTGCGCTCGCTGCGCTTCAACTTCGTGCGGCGCCTGGGCGGCGCGCCCGACCTGGACGCCATCCGCAGCCTGGCCCACCGCGTGAAGACACTGGGCTGGCACCTGGTGCTGCACTTCGACCCACAAGACCTGCCGGTGTACCGCCAGTTCCTCGACGCGCTGCCGCTGCCCTACGTGATCGACCACATGGGCCGCGTGCTCGCCGAGAGCGGCCCGCAGCAGGAGCCCTTCGACGCGCTGCTCGACCTCATGAAGGACGAGCGCTGCTGGGTCAAGGTGAGCGGCGCGGAGCGCACCTCGCACCTGCTGTCTGCCGGCCCCGGCCTGCCTTTCGAAGACGCCGTGCCCTTTGCGCGCCGGCTGATCGAGGCCGCGCCCGACCGCGTGCTCTGGGGCACCGACTGGCCGCACCCCAGCGTGCGCGAGATGCCTGACGACGGCAAGCTGGTCGACCTGCTGCCGCTGTTTTCCGACGACCCTGCCGTGCTGCACAAGCTGCTGGTGGACAACCCCACGCGCCTCTACTGGCAAGACTGAATCGAACCGAACCGGCACGGGAGCCACACGCATGAACCACACCGAAAAACTCGCGCTTCGCCAGGCGCTCGAGGCGCTGGCCGTCGACTACTGGTACGAGGTCGACTTCAACTGGGGCCAGAACGCCGACGCCTACTACACCGACGACGCGGTGTTCACCACCAGCCAGAAGTCGCGCACCGGCCGCGCGGCCATTGCCGACTTCTACACGCGCGGCAGGCGCGCGGCGCGCGCACCTCGCTGCACGTAGTGCAGAACTTTCGCGCGGTGCCGGTGTCGCCGGACCGCGTGGACTGCAACTACGTGATGAGCCTGTACGCCGCCGACGGCGAAGGCGTGCTGCCCTCCAGGCCCGCGATCATGATCGCCGACGTGCGCGAGACGGTCGTGCGCCAGGCCGACGGCGGCTGGCTCTATGCGCTGCGCACGCTGCGGCCGCTGTTCCGCGACGACACGCCGACCACGGGCTGAAGCGCAGGAAAGCACGAAGGAAAGAAGAAGCCCCCATGCTGTTCATCGACCCCGACAACACCCCCAACTTCAAGCGCACGCTCTTCAACGCCATCGTGGCGCCCCGGCCCATCGGCTGGATCAGCACGATGAGCCCCGAGGGCCGGGTCAACCTCGCGCCGTTCTCGCACTTCAACCTGGTCTCGACGGCGCCGCCGGTGGTCATTTTTTCCTGCAACGCGCCGGCCGACCGGCATGAGAAGGACACCATCACCAACGTGCGCGCGACCGGCGAGTTCGTCACCAACCTCGTGACCTGGGAGCTGCGCGACCCGATGAACATCAGCTCGCTCGACGCGCCCTACGGCACCGACGAGTTCGAGCTGGCCGGGCTGGAAAAAGCGCCGAGCCAGAAGGTGCGGCCGCCGCGCGTGGCGCGCTCGCCCGCGAGCATGGAATGCAAGCTGCTGCGCATCGTGGAGATCGAGCCGCAGGGCCCGGGCGACACGGTCAGCAACGTGGTGTTCGGCCGCGTGGTCGGCATTCACCTCGACCCCGAATTCATCGAGCCGAGCGGCCGCTTCGACGTGGCGCGCACGCTGCCGCTCACGCGGCTGGGCGGCAACCAGTACGCATCGGTCGGCCCGCTGGTGGAGCTGTCGCGGCCGAGCCCGCGGCGCGACTGAGCATCTCGACAGACAAGACAACGAAAGAACACACGATGACGAACACCACAGCCGAAACCGGCGTGCGCAGCGCCGCGGTCCACGAACTCCCGCCGGGCTCGGTGGCGCGCGGACAGAACTTCCAGGTCCAATGGATCGAGGGCGCCGCCCCGGTCGAAGCCACCAGCCTCAGCGAGATGCTGCTGCTGTTGCCCGACGGCGGCGCCACCGTGCATGCCGGCGCCGAGGTGCGCGACGTGCCGGGCCGCAGCGTCTGCGTGCTGCCGGCGGGCAGCGTCACGGTGCGCCTGGCGGGCGCGGGCCGCGCCGCGCTGGTCGCTTCGTCGCGCCCCGACCTGGCGCCCGGCGTGGCGCGCAACGAAGCCGACTACACCGTGCCCGACGCGCGCCTGCGCCCGGTCGGCAACGACTACCAGCGCCGCGCGGCATCGACGTCATCGGCGCCGCCGGCCATCAAGGTCATGGAGGTCGACACCATCCAGCCACCGGCCGACAAGCCGCGCCTGAAGATGTTCCAGACCGACACGCTGAGCATCAACTGGGTCGAGTACCAGGGCCCGCGCGACCGCACGCAGCTGAGCCCGCACAACCACGCCGACTTCGAGCAGGGCTCGCTGGCGATGGCGGGCGACTTCGTGCACCACCTGCGCGTGAACTGGGGCGGCAACGCCGACCAGTGGCGCGACGACGAGCACCTGCACGCGCCCTCGCCTTCGATGATCACGGTGCCGGCGCTGCTGGTGCACACCACCGAAGGCGTCGGCCCGGGGCGCCATCTGCTGATCGACGTGTTCTCGCCGCCGCGCCACGACTTCATCGACAAGGGCTGGGTCGCCAACGCGGGCGACTACGAGCGGCGCAAGGCCGATTGACGCGCGGCAGGTGCGCGGTCGGCGCGGCCTAAACTGCGCCCTCCATGGCATCCTTCACTCCCATTCGCGCCGTCGAGCGCGCCGTCGACGTGCTGGCCGCGCTCAACCGCGCGCCCGTCTCCACGCTCGACGTGCTGCACCGCCAGACCGGCATTCCCAAGCCCACGCTGATCCGCCTGCTCGAGACGCTCCAGGGCAAGGGGTTGGTGGCGCGCGCGCCGCAGTACGGCGCCTACAGCCTGACCTCCGGCGTGCGCCAGCTGTCTTCGGGCTACCACGGCGAGCCCCGCCTCGTCGAGGCCGCGATACGGCCGATGGACGACCTGACGCGCAAGCTGAAGTGGCCCATTGCGCTGGCGGTGCCCGACTACGACGCGGTCGTGATCCGCTACAGCACCATTCCCAGCTCGCCGCTGTCGCTGCTGCACTCCAGCATCAACATGCGCCTGAGCCTGATGACCCGCGCGCTCGGGCGGGTCTACCTCGCGGCCTGCACGGCGCAGGAGTGCCGCGCGCTGCTCGACATCCTCAAGGTCTCGGGCGATCCGGAAGACGCGGTGGCCGGGCAGCCGCGCACCGTGCAGGCAATGCTGCGGCAGATCCGCCAGCAGGGCTACGCGTTGCGCGTGCCCGGCGTCAAGCCGGTCTCGAACACGCTGGCCGTGCCCATCTTCGAAGGGCGCCGGGCCGTGGCCAGCGCCGGGCTCACGTGGATCGCCTCGGCCGTCAGCGAAGAGCAGGCGGTGAAGAAATTCCTGCCGCCGATGCAGGAGATGGCGCAGCGCATCTCCGAACGGCTCAGCGCGCTCTAGACGCCTTGGGCGGCCCGGCAAAAGCCTGCACCGCCTGCCGCAGCAAGGTCTGGTCGGACGAGACCACGAACCAGTTGGCGCCCTCGGCCATGAACTGGTCGCGCTCGGGCGCGCCGCCCACGTGCATGCCGGCGAGCTTGCCCGCGCGCGTGGCGGCCTGCAGCGCGATCTGCGTGGCCTTCAGCACCTCGGGCGCGCGCGGGTCTTCGAGCCCCATCGACAGCGCCAGGTCGGCGCGGCCCACGAACAGGCCGGCCACGCCGGGCACGTCGGCAATGGCCTGGGCTTCGTCGACGGCTTGCGCGCTCTCGATCTGGCAGATGATCTGCGCCTGGTCGCCGAGGCGCAGCGCCTCGGCCATGCCCAGGCTCGCGTAGCTCGCGAAACGCGGGCCGCCCGAGTAGCCGCGCCGCCCGCCCCGGTAGCGCGCCATGGCCACCACCTCGCGCGCTGTTCGGGGGTGTCGACGTGCGGCACCAGCAGGCCGGCGGCGCCGATGTCGAGGCAAGACAGGATCACCGCCGGGTTGATCTCGGGGATGCGGATGAACACCGGAATGCGCGCGGCGCGGCCGCCCATCACCATCAGGTCGAGCAGGCCGCGGTCGAAGGGGGCGTGCTCGGCGTCCACCACGACGAAGTCGAGCCCGGTGGTGCCGAGCACCTCGACCGTTTGCGGCGAGCCGGTCTTGACGAAGGTGCCGAGTTGCGCGGCGGTTGTGCTGGTGCTGCTGCTGTTCATGGGAATGCGCCTGCCTTTGTTCTTCAGTCGAGCTTGATCTGCGCTGTCTTGATCACGCGCTGCCACTTCTGGCCGTCGGCTTGATGCGCTGGCGCAGCAATTCGGGCGCGCCGCTGGCGACCACGCCGCCGTACTGCTGCAGCTTGCTCTTGCCTTGCGGCGACTCGAGCAGCTTGTTGATTTCCGCGTTCAGCCGCTGGACCATGGGCGCCGGCATGCCGGCCGGCCCGACCATCGCGAACCACACGGTGGCCGTCTGGTCGATGCCCTGCTCCTTCGCGGTCGGCACGTCGGGCAGGCCCGGAAAACGCGTCTGCGAAGTCACGGCCAGCCCGCGCAGCTTGCCGGCCTGGATGTTCGGAATGAAGGTGGAAACCGGCGCGGAAATGGCCTGCACCACGCCGCCCAGCAGGTCGGTGAGCGCGGGGGTGTCGCCGCGGTACGGCACGTCCTGCAGCTTGACGCCGGTGGTCAGCGACAGGTCGGCCAGCGCCAGGTGGCCGATGGTGCCGTTGCCGGGCGTGGCCACCGCGAACGCAGCGGGCTTGGCCCGCGCCGCGTCGATGAACTCCTTGAGGTTGCGAACCTTCAGCTGGTCGGGGTTGCTCACGAAGACCATCGGGATCTCGCAGACCAGCGCGATCGGCGCCAGGTCCTTGTCGGCATCGAAGGGCATCGACGGGTAGAGGAACTTGTTGTTCACCAGCGGCCCCGAGGTGACCAGGCCGATGGTGTAGCCGTCGGGCGACGCCTTGGCCACCGCGTCGGTGCCGATGTTGCCGGCCGCGCCGGCGCGGTTGTCGACGATCACGGGCGCGCCCAGCTTTTCGCCCAGGCCTTGCGCCAGGTAGCGCGCCACCATGTCGGTGCTGCCGCCGGCCGGAAAGGGCACGACCATGCGGATCGGCCGGTTCGGCCATGCGCCGCCCGCAGCCCATGCGGCCACCGGCGAAAGGGTGGTGGCCACGCCGGCGGCGCACAGGCTCGCGCGGAGCCAATGTCTCCTGTTCATTCTCGAAGTCTCCTGAGGTTTTCTAAAGGGATGCCTTGCGGGCCGTTTCCAGGCGCTGCAGCAACTGCGGCATGCGGGCCTGCGCCTGTTCGCGCAACTGGTCGTAGAGGCTGTTGCCGTGCGCGTCGATCGCTACCGTGGCCGGGCCGAGCGAGGCCACGTTCAAGGTCAGCAACCGGAATTGGGAGATGTACTCGTTCCAGTGCGACGACACCACGCGGCGCAACCCGCGCGACAGCAGGGGCGCACCGCCGCCGAGGAAGGAAAGATACACGCAGCCGGTGTCCCGCAGCGCCTGCACCGAGGCCGCGTCGAGCCCGCCCTTGCCGCCCGTGAGCCGCAGGTCGAGCCCGCGCACCAGCGTCGGCATCCAGGCGTTGTAGCGCGTGCTGGTGCTCGGGTTCATGTACAGCGGCACCGGGCCTTCAGCGCTCTCGCGCACGAAGGTGCTCAGGTGGAAGAAGGCGCCGCCGCGCAGGTCGACCGGCAGCAGCTGGCCGTCGGCCACGGCCTGCGCCATGCGCTGGTGCGTCGGCAGGCCGATGCTGACGGTGATGTCGCCGTCCAGCGTGACCATGTCGCCCACCGCGAGTTCGCGCACCTTGTCGCGCGTCAGAGGAAGTTGGAGCGTGTGGAGCATCGCGCGGCCTACCAGTTCAGGTCTTCGACGCGGCCGTCGTTGTAGATGCGCGCCGCCGTGCGGCGGTTGATCCAGCAGTTGAAGCACACGGCCACCGGCACGAAGCCGTGGCTGGCCGCGTAGTCGATGTGCACCGCCATCGCGCTGGCGTCGCCGCCGGTGCCCATGGGGCCCAAGCCCATGGCGTTGATGGCGTCCAGCAGGCGCTTTTCCATGGCCGCGAGGATGGGCTCGGGGTTGGTGCGGCCGAAGGGGCGCAGCACCGATTCCTTGGCCAGCCGCGCCGCGTAGTCGAAGGTGCCGCCGATGCCCACGCCCACCACGATCGGCAGGCAGGGCTGCGAGCCCGCGCGCAGCACGGTGTCGAGCACGAACTTCTCGATCTGCTCGAGCGTCGGGTAGACGAAGGCGTCGATGGCTTCCCAGCGCCCGGTGCCCATGGCCTTGGGCGCGCAGACGATCTCCATGTAGTCGGCGTCGTCGATCACGTCGAAGCTCAGCAGCGGCATGTCCTTGCCCGCGTAGCTGCGCGCATGCGTGAGCGGGTTGGTCACCATCTTGAGGATCGGCGGGTCGATGTGTTGCACCAGGTCGGCGAAGCCGCGCACGACGGCCTCGCGCACGGGGCCCTCGAACTGCACGCGCGTGCCGATCTTGATGCTGTAGGTGGGAATGCCGACGTCGGTGCACACCAGCTCGTCGCCCTGCCGTGCGGCGTCGGCGCTTTGCAGCATGATCTTCAGCGTGTGCTTGCCGGTGGCGCCGGTCTCGGCGCTTTCGGCGCGCTGCAGCGCGGCCCGCGTGTCGTCGGGAATTTTCTTCAGGGAGCGCTCGTAGAGCTGCGCCGTCACTCGTTGAAGAGTGGCACTGTCGATGGCCATGTTTACGTGGGTTCGCTTGTCTCGATGGCCCGTACGATGCGCCGTCGCAGGCAAGTGTTCAAGCGCATTCTTCGAAGTTTTCACCTGTAGAAAAGTCTGAACGTTTCGTTTGCGGCGATGCCATCGCTTCTCCAACAATGCGCTCCCCAACTTACATGGAGGAGACAAGCGATGAAGAGTTTTGCGATGGGCCTTGCCGCCATCGGCCTCGCCGGTACGGCCTGCGCCCAGTCATCGGTCACGCTGTTCGGCGTGGTCGATGCGGGCATCAGCGGTTATTCGAACCGGTCGGAGGACGCGAAGTCGGCCACGCCGGCCAATCCGTTCTACCGCAACCAGGGCAGCCGCACCGCCAGCCAGCGCGTGCTGTCGAACTCGGGCCTGGCGTCCAGCCGCGTCGGCTTTCGCGGCACCGAGGACCTGGGCGGCGGACTGGCCGCGAGCTTCTGGCTCGAGTCGTCGATCACGAACGACTCGGGGCAGGAAGGCATCCAGAGTTTCGCGCGCCGCTCGACCGTCAGCCTGTCCGGCGGCTTCGGCGAGATCCGGCTGGGCCGCGACATCAACGCGACCTTCACCAACGATTTCGTGTTCGACCCGCTGGGCGTGAACGGCGTGGGCGTGAGCCTGCTCTACCGCGCCGGCACGGCCATGAGCAAGATGGGCGTGCCGCAGGCACGCAGGTGCCGGGCAACCCGCCCGTGTCCGCCGTGCTGACGAATGCCTATGCGCGCAGCAGCAACATGGTGGCGTACTTCCTGCCGGCGAACCTGGGCGGTTTCTACGGGCAGGTGCAGTACGCCTTCAACGAGAAGAACCGCACGTCGCCCGGCGTGCTGACGCCCGCCGCGACCGACACGCGCTCGGGCCGCTTCATGGGCGGGCGCTTCGGCTACGAACAGGGGCCGCTGAACGTGGCCGTGGCCTTCAGCCGCAACACGCTGCTGAGCGACTACCTCGCGGGGAGCACGCTGCGGCAAGACACCCTCAACCTCGGCGCCTCTTACGACCTGGGCATGGCGAAGCTTTTCGGCGAGGTGACGCGCATCAAGAACCGGACGATCGTGACCGGCCTGGCGTCCTCCACGTCCGCCACGTCGTCGGATGTGGATCTCACGGGTGCGCTGTTCGGCGTCAACGTGCCGGTGGGGCCGGGCGTGATCCGCGGCTCGTATGCCAGGGTGCGCTACGACTACAACCGCCCGTTCAGCGGCACGCCGGACCCGAAGGCGAGCCAGCTCGCGCTGAGCTACGTGCATCACCTGTCGAAGCGCACGGCGCTGTATGCGAGCGTGGCGCGCATCGACAACAAGAACGGTGCGTCGCTTTCGGTGAGCGGGCCGGCCTATGTCACGGGGGCCTTCACGCCGAAGCGATCGACGGGCTACGACTTCGGCCTGCGCCATGCCTTCTGAGGCCATGCCGGCCTCGCTTCGGATTGCGGTCGTCGGCGCGGGCGCCATCGGCGGCCACTTCGCCGCGCGGCTGGCCGAGGCGGGCCACTCGGTCAGCCTGCTGGCGCGCGGTGCCACGCTCGATGCGCTGCGAACGCACGGCCTGCGCTACACGAGCGGCACGGGGCCGCAGCGCAGCATCGCGGTCCATGCCGCCGCGTCGCCGCTGGAGATGGAAGCGCCCGACCTCGTGGTGCTGGCGCTCAAGTCGCAGGCGCTGCCGGCCGTGGCGCCCGCGCTGGCACCGCTGCTCGCGGGCGGCGCCACGGTGCTGCCGGTCGGCAACGGCCTGCCGTGGTGGTACTTCATGGTGCCCGGCCAGCCGCTGTCGGGCCTGCGCCTGCGCAGTGTCGACCCCGGCGGTGCGATCGAGCACGCCATCGATCTGACGCAGGTGCTGGGCGGCAGCGTGATGGCCTCCTGCCATTGCCCGGCGCGGGCGTGGTGGTGCACAGTGCCGGCGGGCGCGTGGTGATCGGGGAGCCTGCGGGCGGGCGCTCCGCGCGCGCCGAGCGCTGGGCCGCCGTGCTGGCCGACGCCGGCCTGGGCGCGGTCGTGAGCGAAGACATGCGCGCCGAGCTGTGGCTCAAGCTGCTGGGCAATGCCTGCGCCAACCCGCTGAGCCTGCTGACCGGCGTGACCACCGGCCGCATGCTGGACGACCCCGGCATGCACCGGCTCTTCGCGCGCGTGATGGACGAGTGCATCGCGCTGGGCCGGCGCCTGGGCCTCGCGCTGGACATCGACACCGCGCAACGCATGGCGCAGACACGCAAGCTCGGCGCGATCAAGACCTCGATGCTGCAGGACTTCGAGGCCGGCCGCTGCGTGGAGCTCGATGCGATCCTGGGCGCCGCGCTCGAATGCGCGTCGGCCTTGCAGCAACCGGTGCCGCAGATGGAAAGCGTCTTCGCGCTGGCGGGCATGCGGGCGCAACAGGCGGGGCTGTACGCCGTGCCCGGCTAGACCTTGGCGTCGTCCCAGTTCGTGGCGACCTGCCGGAGTTTGCGCAGGCACTCTCCCTCGGGAAAACCAAGCACCTTCCATCGCGGCGCGGCAAAAGACAGGCGTTCGAGCAGATGGCTCGCGTGCTCGACGAAGTGGGCCCACGAGACCATCGTGGGCTCGCCCTCGGCGGATTCGCTGAGAACGATCAGGTCGGCCTCGGGCAACCAGGTGTCCACGCCCTTGGGCAGCACGGCATAGCTCAGGAACGCGCCGTCGCTGTTGCGCTGGATCAGCGTGTGCGCGGCCACGAACACGTCGATGCCCGCGGCCTCGTGCGCCTTCTCGAGCGCCGCCTTCTGCTCGGCGTAGTCGGCCATGCGGTCTTCGCGCTGCAGTTGCGCCAGCGCGCCGCCGGCCTCGCCTTGCGGGCTCCACGGGGCCCACGCGTTGCCGCGCAGCCTGAACATCTCGCTGCTCAGCGGCCGCGACTGCTCGCGCAGGATCTGCCGCGCCCTGCCCACCATGTCGGCCAGCGCGGCCGGGTCGTCGGCGCCGCACAGCAGCAGGCAGACCCTGTTGGGCATCATCGCCACGGGCTCCCCCGCCAGGGGCAGTTGCCAGGCCAGTTCCTGCAGCAGGACGCGCGCGGCGTCGTAGTAATCGCCGTAGTGCGACATGTAGAGGCCGGGGCTGACCTGCGTGAAAGCCGGGGCCGCCTTGTGGCGCAGGTTGTCCACCGCGATGGCGAACGCCTCGTCGAACGTGATGCCCCATCGCTCGAGGTCGGGCCGCCCCACCTGCGCGATGGAATGTTCGCTGTCGATTGCCACGGCCACGCCCAGCGCGGGAGAAAACGGACGCCAGATCATCTTCGGCGTGTGCGGCTTGGCCAGGTCTTCGTTGGGGATCCACAGCAGGTCCAGGCCGGCCAGGTAGCGCAGCACGGGCAGCAGGCGCGGCCTTGCGGCCTCAAGATCGTCGGGCTGCTCGCCGCTTCCGACGACGCCGAGCACGAAACGCGCGATCTCTTCGCTTCGGCGCGACGGCGCCGCCTGGCAGTAGTCGCGGTAGATGTTGTTGAGGTAGATCACGCCGTTGCCGGTGCGGCGGATCAGGTATTGCGCCGGGTCGAACACCAGGGTCTCGCCGGGTAACTGCTGCTGCAATCTACCGAGGACGAGCGAGGCGACGCGAGCGGCGTCGGGCTGCCTCTGGAACAGGCGACGAATGAATGACAGCATGCAACTCCCCTCCGCATTTCAGTATAGCGAGGGCATGCGTCGCAGGGCCGCCGGTCACCGGGGCGCCGGCGCATGACACGCACGCACGCGCGCGCGGGCGGAGCGGCTCCTGCGTGCGGGATTCCACCAAGCCCACACGTCCGCCCACGCGGCGCATACTCGCGAAACAGCCACTCGCCGGCCCCTCCGGGGCTCCAGGCGACAGCCAGGAGATATGCGTTGCAGCGAACGAATATTGCCAACCCGGCCTATTTCCACAAGGTCGTCGATTGCCAGTACGCCTGCCCGGCGCACACGCCCGTACCTGAATACATACGCATGATCGCGCAGCGCCGCTACAGCGACGCCTACATGATCAACTGGGCCTCCAACGTCTTTCCCGGCATCCTGGGGCGCACTTGCGACCGGCCGTGCGAGCCGGCCTGCCGCGCGGGCGGGTGGAAGAAAGCAACGCGGAAGCGCCCGAGCCGGTGGCGATCTGCCGGCTCAAGCGCGTGGCCGCCGACATGAAGGACGACGTGCACGCGCGCATGCCCGAGGTCGCGCCCAGGAACGGCAAGCGCATCGCCTGCGTGGGCGCGGGGCCTGCGTCACTGACCGTCGCGCGTGACCTCGCGCCGCTGGGCTACGAAGTCACGGTGTTCGACGGCGAAGCCAAGGCCGGCGGGTTCATCCGCACCCAGATACCGCGCTTTCGCCTGCCCGAGTCGGTGATCGACGAAGAGACGGGCTACGTGCTCGACCTGGGCGTGGAGTTCCGCAGCGGCGAGCGCATCGACTCCATGACGGCCCTGATGGCGCAAGGGTGGGACGCGATCTTCGTCGGCTGCGGCGCGCCGCGCGGACGCGACCTCGACATTCCCGGCCGGCAGGAAGCGGCGGCGAGCATCCACATCGGCATCGACTGGCTCAACTCCGTGTCCTTCGGGCACGTGAGCAGCATCGGCCGGCGCGTGATCGTGCTGGGCGGCGGCAACACCGCCATGGACTGCTGCCGCTCGGCACGCCGCCTGGGCGGCACCGACGTGAAGGTGATCGTGCGCAGCGGCTTCGAGGAGATGAAGGCCTCGCCCTGGGAGAAGGAAGACGCCGCGCACGAAGGCATTCCGATCATCAACTTCCATGTGCCCAAGGCCTTCGTGCATGAAGACGGCAAGCTGGTGGGCATGCGCTTCGAGATCGTGCGCGCCGTGTACGACGACAAGGGCCGCCGCTCGCTGGAGCCCACCGGCGAGCCCGAGGCGTATTTCGAATGCGACGAAGTGCTGGTGGCCGTGGGCCAGGAAAACGCCTTCCCCTGGATCGAGCGCGACTGCGGCCTCGACTTCGACAAGTGGGGCCTGCCGGTGCTCGACAAGGACACCTTCCAGTCGAACGTGCCGAACATCTTCTTCGGCGGCGACGCGGCCTTCGGACCCAAGAACATCATCACCGCCGTGGCCCATGGCCATGAGGCCGCCGTGTCGATCGACAAGCTGCTGCGCGCCGAGCCGGTCTATGTGCGCCCCGCGCCCATGACCAACCTGGTGTCGCAGAAGATGGGCATCCACGAGTGGAGCTACGACAACGACACCTCCAACGACTTGCGCTACAAGGTGCCGTGGGCCAAGGCCGAGACGGCGCTGGCCAGCATCCGCGTGGAGGTGGAACTGGGCTTCGATGCCGCCACCGCCTTCAAGGAGGCCGAGCGCTGCCTGAACTGCGACGTGCAGACCGTGTTCACCGAGGCCGCCTGCATCGAGTGCGACGCCTGCGTGGACATCTGCCCGATGGACTGCATCAACTTCGTCGACAACGCCGACGAGGCCGAACTGCGGCCCCGCCTCAAGGCGCCCGCATTGAACCTGGCGCAAGACCTGTACGTGTCGGGCGGGCTCAAGACGGGCCGCGTGATGGTCAAGGACGAAGACGTGTGCCTGCACTGCGGCCTGTGCGCCGAGCGCTGCCCCACGGGCGCCTGGGACATGCAGAAGTTCTTGCTGAAGATGACGCCGGCCGGGCAGGGAGTGGCCGCATGAAGCAGATCGAAGCGGTCAACGATTTCGTCATCAAGTTCGCCAACGTCAACGGCTCGGGCTCGGCCTCGGCCAACGAGCTGTTCGCCAAGGCCATCCTGCGCATGGGCGTGCCGGTGAGCCCGCGCAACATCTTCCCGAGCAACATCCAGGGCCTGCCGACCTGGTACGAGGTGCGCGTGACCGAAGAGGGGCACCTGGGCCGGCGCGGCGGCACCGACATGATGGTGGCGATGAACCCGCAGACCTGGGACGCCGACGTGGCCGAGCTGGCACCGGGCGGCTACCTCTCTACGACAGCACGCGGCCGCTGCCGCCTTCGAAGTTTCGCGACGACATCCGCGTCATCGGCATGCCGCTGACCGAGATCTGCAACGCCGTCTATCAAGACCCGCGCCAGCGCCAGCTGTTCAAGAACATCGTGTACGTGGGGGCGCTGGCCATTCTGCTGGGCATCGAGCCCGAGGTGGTCGAGAAGCTGTTCGGCGAACAGTACAAGGGCAAGGAGAAGCTGCTGGCCTCCAACGTGCAGGCGCTGCACCTGGGCTGCGACTTCGCGCGCGAGAACCTGCGAGAGCCCGTGGGCCTGCAGGTGCGGCGCGCCGACCGGGTGGGCGAACGCATCTTCGTGGACGGCAACAGCGCGGCGGCGCTGGGCTGCGTGTACGGCGGCGCGACGGTCGCGGCCTGGTACCCGATCACGCCCTCCTCCTCGGTGGCCGAGGCCTTCCAGAAGTACTGCACCAAGTTCCGCGTCGATGCGTCCACCGGCCAGCACCGCTTTGCCATCGTGCAGGCGGAAGACGAGCTGGCCTCCATCGGCATGGTGGTGGGCGCGGGCTGGAACGGCGCGCGCGCCTTCACCGCGACCTCGGGGCCGGGCATTTCGCTGATGGCCGAGTTCATCGGGCTGGCCTACTTCGCGGAGATTCCGGTCACGCTCATCAACGTGCAGCGCGGCGGCCCCTCGACCGGCATGCCGACGCGCACGCAGCAGGCCGACATCCTGGCCTGCGCCTATGCCTCGCACGGCGACACCAAGCACGTGCTGCTGTTCCCCGAAGACCCGCACGAGTGCTTCGCGCACGCGGCGGCGGCGCTGGACCTGGCCGACCGGCTGCAGACGCCGGTGTTTTTGATGACCGACCTGGACATCGGCATGAACCAACGCCTGTGCGAGCCCTTTGCCTGGGACGACAGCGCGGCCTACGACCGCGGCAAGGTCATGAGCGCCGAAGAGCTGGAAGCCGGCCGCGACTTCGGCCGCTACAAGGACGTGGACGGCGACGGCATTCCCTGGCGCACGCTGCCGGGCACGCACCCGAGCAAGGGCAGCTACTTCACGCGCGGCACCACGCGCGACGCCTATGCGCGGTACTCGGAGCGCGGGCCCGACTACATCTACAACATGGAGCGGCTGCTGAAGAAGTTCGCGACCGCGGCCACGCTGGTGCCGCAGCCGGTGCTGCGTCCCGCCGCCGAAGAGACCTCGCTGGGCGTGCTCTATTTCGGCTCGACCAGCCCGTCGATGCACGAGGCGCTGGACGCGCTGGAAGCACGCGGCACGCACCTCGATGCGATGCGGCTGCGCGCCTTTCCGTTTCCGCACAGCGTGGTGGAATTCATCGCGCGGCATGACAAGGTCTTCGTGGTCGAGCAGAACCGCGACGCGCAGATGCGCAGCCTGCTGGTCAACGAGCTCGACGCCGATCCGGCGAAGCTGATTCGCGTGCTGCATTTCGACGGCACGCCCATTACCGCGCGCTTCATCGTGCAGGCGATCGACGCGCATGTTCATCCGACGAAGGAGGCGGCATGACCTACCTCGCCAAGCCCCGGCTGCGCCACCCCACGCTGGCCACCAACAAGGTCGGCTACACGCGGCGCGACTACGAGGGCAAGATCTCGACACTGTGCGCCGGCTGCGGGCACGACTCGATCTCGGCCGCCATCATCGAGGCCTGCTGGGAGCTCGACATCGAACCGCACCGCGTGGCCAAGCTGTCGGGTATCGGCTGCAGTTCCAAGACGCCCGACTACTTCCTGGGCGCATCGCACGGCTTCAACACCGTGCACGGCCGCATGCCCAGCGTGCTCACGGGCGCCAACCTGGCCAACCGCAGCCTGCTGTACCTGGGCGTGTCGGGCGACGGCGACTCGGCCTCCATCGGTCTGGGCCAGTTCGCGCATGCCATGCGGCGCGGCGTGCGCATGGCCTACATCGTGGAGAACAACGGCGTGTACGGCCTGACCAAGGGCCAGTTCTCCGCCACGGCCGACCAGGGCTCCAAGAGCAAGAAGGGCGTGGTCAACACCGACAGCCCGGTCGACCTCGTGGCCATGGCGCTGCAGCTGGGCGCCAGCTACGTTGGGCGTGGTTTCTCGGGCAACAAGGCGCAGCTGGTGCCGCTCATCAAGGGCGCGATCAGCCACGGCGGCTCGGCCTTCATCGACGTCATCAGCCCTTGCGTGGCCTTCAACAACCACCCCGGCAGCACGAAAAGTTACGACTATGTGCGCGAGCACAACGAAGCCGTGAGCCGCATCGACTTCATCAGCGGGCGCGACGAGATCACTGTCGACATGGGCCCGGGCGAAGTGGTCGACGTGCGCCAGCACGACGGCACGCTGCTGCGCCTGCGCAGCCTGCACCCCGACTACAACCCCGGCGACCGCTACGCCGCCATGGCCTACATGCAGCGGCACCAGGAAATGGGCGAGGTGGTGACCGGGCTGCTCTATGTCGACCCGCTGGCCACCGACCTGCACACGGCGCTCAACACCAGCGACCGGCCGCTCAATGCGCTGGGGGCGGCGGAGCTGTGTCCGGGCGCGGGCGCGCTGGCGCGGCTCAACGACTCCTTGCGCTGAGCGGCGGCCAGCGGCAACATAGACGGCTCTTCTGGAGGGCGCACCATGGCCGAGCGCACCGTTTTTCAATCGATCTCGCGCACGCATGTGATCACCCTGGCCCCGCAGGCCAGCGTGCGCGATGCCGCCTGCGTGATGACGCGCGCCAACTGCGGCAGCGTGCTCGTCATGGAGCTGCCCGACATCCTGCTGGGCATCCTGACCGAGCGCGACCTGATGACCCGCGTGCTGGCCCGGGGGCTCGACCCCGATCGCACGGCGGTGCGGGAAGTCATGACCCCGAACCCGATCTGCGTGCCACCGGAGACGCTGGTGTCCGACGCCGTGGTGCTCATGCTCGAGCGGGGTTTTCGCCATCTGCCGCTGGTGGCGGGAACGAAGATCCTCGGCGTGTTCTCGGTGCGCGACGCGCTGCCGCGGGAGATCGGCGCGGCGGTCAGCTTGACCGAGTTTCGCGAGCAGGTGAACGACGCGCTGGGTTAGCCTGGGCCCCGATCAGCGAGTCACGTCGGCGCACGCGGCGTGACAACGGATCGATGTCATTGCGCTATTTCGCTATTGCGGCGTGATGTTTCCAGTCTTCTTCCATTCAGCAATGCGCGTCATGTGATGCTGCAGATAGAGAACGCTGAAGAAAAAGAGCATGACGCCGGAAAGCTGCAACCCGATCGGTTCGACCTTGTTGAAGTAGTCGATCATCGAGCGCCTCATCGAGTAGTACCCGCAGTAGAAGAGGACATACGACGCGAGCTGAAGCAAGACTCCGAGCCCCTGCGTTGCGGACGAATCCGCTTCGCCCATGACTGCGCCGACGACAGCCAAAGCCACGTAGCCAATCAGGTAGTTGGTGGCATTGGACTGGGGGTTTATCTTGCGCACCCAGGTCGACTGCACGAACGCCCAGACCGCGATAAAAATACCGAAGCTCAGTACGCCGAAGAGCAATACCAACGCCCAATGCAGCTTGGGCGGCGATTGCAGTTGCATATCCGGCACCGCCGTTTGGTTTGCGTACGAGGATCGCGGTGCTTCGAACCCGGGAACGGGCGGCGCTTGGCGGGGCGGCACCGGATGGGGAGGCGCAATGGGAGGCGCAACCGACGGGATGGGGCGTTCACCGAACAACTGCCTGGCCGTTTGCCACTCGGTCATTCCGTCATGCCAGACCAGATCCGTTGCCGCAATATTTCCTCGCGCGTACAACGATTTGGCTTCGTTCGATTCATAGGGGCCGAAACCCTGGCCGTTCCGATTGACGTGGATATCCATATTTGATCGCCCCTCTGTTTTTTTGAAGTTGGATCGGCCGAGTATTCCATGACCGTTGCATTCGATCCATCTCCTGCGCCGCGGACGCGCGCACGGCCGTCACGTTCTCGTTGTCGCCGGGCCAGGCGCACGATGCGACCCGAAGGTCGCGCGTTGCTCGGGCGTTTGGGTGCACCGAATGTGAACTTACTTTAGTCACTTTCGCCCGACGACTCATGAACCTAACATGCGCATCATGAGCCCTCCTGCGTCGACTCGATCGTCATCCATCCTGATCGTGGACGATCATGACCTTGTGCGCTTGGGTGTGCGAGCCCTGCTTCAGGCGCAAGCCTCGCCCAATGGGCTTGCGGTCGAGGTGTTCGAGGCCAACAGCCTGGAGCAGGCGATGGCGATATACGAGCGCTTTCAGACGAGCATCGGGTTGGTATTGCTCGACCTGGCACTCCCTGACACCAAGGGTCTCAGCGGCGTGTCCGCCTTCCTTGGGCGTTATCCCGCGGCCCGTGTCGTCGCGTTGTCGGGCGCCGGAACCACGTCGTTGGTTCAAAGCGTCATTGCGCAGAGTGTGTTGGCTCTCGGCGCCAGCGCGTTCTTGCCAAAGTCGGCAAACCTCAAGGAGGTCGTGAGCTTCATCCGTGCCTGCGGCTTGCTCGGGAGTGACGTTGTCGATGGCCTTTCAGACACATTCAAGTGGGTCTCCAAGGCTCCACGCCGTTCCTACACCAGTGCCTTGGGCTCGCTCACGGGAAGCCAGACGCGCGTGCTCCAGATGATTCTGGAAGGCAAGACCAACAAGGAAATCGCACAACTGGCCGAGTTGAGCGAAGGCACAGTGAAGAACTATGTCTCGACGATTCTCCTGCTGTTCGGCGTGCGATCGCGGGCGCAATTGATTACGAGCCTGCGGTGAGCCACGAGAGAAGGGCTCAATTCATGAGTGACGCTGCCCGATCCATGCATCAGACCGCGGTCGCCGCTGACCTGGACAATCGAGTGCTTCGCGAACACGTTGCCTCGGTCTATGTCGGGTACACGACGGCCATATGTGCGCACATGGGCTTTGCCATTGCCATCGGCATCTTCGGGTACTTCAACATCGATCCGATCCACCACCTGCTGGTGATTGGCATGGTCGCTGCCGTCGTATTGGTGAACGTGTATGCGTTGTTTGCTCCGCGGTGGAAGCCGAACGCTCCCTTGTCCGAAAGCCACTACTGGGCGCGCCGGTACACATGCATCGTCACGCTGATCAGCATGACAACGGCACTGCCGTGTGCCTTGTTCCTTGTGCTCATCCAGAACCCGGAGCTGACGACCCTCGTGATCGTCGTGATCATGGTCAGTTGGACCCGGGCCGTTCAGGCGCGTTGGCCGATCAAGGCGGCCATGTTCGGCTGCGGCATCCCCATCATGAGCGGGCTGATCCTCGCATTGATCTGGCACGGTGGCACGCTGCACTGGTTCCTGGCGTTTTTCAGTTTTGCCAATCTCATGCTGACGCTGCACGAGGGAGTGAAGCAGAACAGGCGGTTGACAGCTTCGCTGATACAGAAGTTCGAGAACGAAGCGCTGGCTGCCCGGCTGCGCGAGCAGATCGCCGCCGTGGAGAGCGCCAGCGCTGAAAAGACCCGCTTTCTTGCCGCGGCCAGCCACGACTTGCGCCAGCCGATGCATGCCATCGCGCTTTTCGGCGCGGCCATGGAGAACGCACTGCACGACCACCCTGAAAAAGAGAATGCCGCGCGCCTGATGCGTGCCGTCGATGCGCTGGGCTCGTCGCTGGACACGATGCTCGATGTTTCGCATCTTGATGCAGGCGTGGTCGTGTCCGAACCGCACGCGCTGGAACTCGACGCATTGCTTCTTGTCCTGAATCAGACCTTTGCCCCGCATGCCGAACAGAAGGGCTTGCAGCTGCGCATACGTGCCAGCGGCATGTGGGTACGCAGCGACCTCCAACTGCTGTATCGCCTGCTGTCCAACTTGGTAGACAACGCTTTGAAGTACACCCATCAGGGTGGCGTGAGCGTGGCCGCGCGGCGGCGAGGAGACAGGGTGTGGCTGGAGGTTCGCGACACTGGCATCGGCATTGCACCCGAACAGCTGAGTCGCATCTTCGAGGAGTTCTATCAGGTCGACAACCCCGGCCGTGACCGGGTGCGTGGACTCGGGATCGGGCTGTCGATCGTCAAACGCCTGGCGCACCTGATGTCCCACCCGCTCGTGGTGCACTCGCGTCCGGGACGGGGCACGCATTTCCGGATTGTCCTGCCGGAAGCCGATCCGGCCCTGACGGCGCCCACCGAACTGCTCCTGGCGGAATTGGATGCCCCTGGGGAGCACCACCTTGCCGTGCCGAACCTGCACGGGCCGGTGCTGCTGATCGACGACGAGGCGGATATTCGCGTGGGCATGACGGCGCTGCTGCGCGCGCACTCGGTCGATGTCGTGACCGTGAGCGACGAGTCCCATGCGGTCGAAGTGTTGACGCATCAGGATGCGAAAAGCAGTCCTTTCTCGATGTTGCTGTGCGACTACCGGCTCGCCGGCGGGGAGGACGGACTGGCGGTGGGCCTGCGCCTGCTCGAGCGCTTTCAGCTCGGCATTCCCCTGCTTCTGATCACCGGAGAGACCGCCCCGCAACGGCTGCGGCGTGCACAGACATCAGGGGTTCCGATGCTGTTCAAGCCGGTGAGCGCAGCCACCCTGCTGCAAGCGATGTCGGAATTGGCATCGACAAAGGAGCATGCAAGGAACTTCTCTCCAACGAATCGATACCTCGGCCAACCCGTGACGTAGCCACGCGCGCAGGCTTGTAACGAAGAGGCGAAACTTGACTTTGGTCACTAGCCGCCATGCCGGGCGCTCCCTAGCATTCCCTCCGACAGAGCTTCCTCAGGGGCCGCTCTGCGTTTTGACTTTAAGAACGGAGGGAATCTTATGAAGATGAAATTCTTTTTGGCACTCTTGACCGTGGCGCTCACCTTGAGCGCGTGCGGCGGTGGAAGCGGTGGTGGCGGCGTTGGAATCCCCGTGAGACCTTCCGGACCCGGGACAGGCGACCCGGGAGCGCAAGGTCCCGGAACGCAAGGTCCTGGAACTCAGGGACCCGGAACGCAGCAGCCGGGAACACAGGAACCCGGAACACCTGCGCCAGCACAATACGAGACCCTTCCGTCCGCATGGAACGGTGACAAGGACTCTTACATCGCTTCGGTGCCGGCCGTCGTGCAGCAGTTGAACGACCAGGGCGCCAAGGGCAGCGTCCGGCTGCGCACCGTTGGGAGCAACTCTCTCTACGTCAACCCGCAAGCTGCCAGCGACAAGTACAGCTACAAGGAATTCACGCTCGTATTCTCCGGTCGCGATGGCTGGGACCAGGCCAGCACCGCGCTGCTGCAACGGCTGGAAGCCGAGGGCGCGGACGGCTATGTGCTGCACAACCTGGTCGGGGAAACACAAACCCTGGACGACTCTCTCAACGCGATCCGCAAGGCCAGCTTCATCCTGGTCAAGAACGAGAGTCAACCGGCCACCTACACCTATCGAAAATTCAGTTTCGACCAGATGATGCCCGCGGACCTCATCGCCCAACTGAACACATTGGGACAGGAGGGCTATCGCTTCCTGAACACCGAGTGGGGTCTCAGCCCGAGCGTGAATGCGATCGTCGTCAAGAGCTCTGCAGCGGCAGGGACGATCTACAGCTACGCGTTCGATCCGGTCGTCTCCGATCCCAAGCCGCAACTCGGCAGCCGCGGCCAATCGGGGTTCCGCTACAAAGGCTACTTCGAGTATTTCGCCAACCGCAGTGGACAGCCCGTTCGAGGCGTCTTCAATGCCTACGAGCTCGACAGCAGCCGCCCCGCGGCGATCGCCTATCGCTTCTCCGATGAAATCCCTGGAGGTCCGGTCGATATCAACACACCCGAAGGACTCGCCCGGCTCAACGACCAAGCGAGTCAAGGATTCTTCTACTCGGGCTTGACCATTCCGACCAGTGCGAGCGGAGGTGCCGCGATGACCTTCGCGGAATATGCGGTCTATGTTCAGGGCGTATTGCTTGCGGACCTGAACCGCGGAGGCGCTGTTCTTTTGCCCTAGAGTCGCCTGGAACTCGCGCGAGCGGAACGCCGGGCCGTTGTCCGTCCTGAGTCGATTGGATGTTTGGCGACTTCCAGTCGCTCAAACCCAATCCGGATGAACACCGGATACAACCTATTGGAGCTTCGCAGCTAGGGGTGGTCTATCGCAGATCGCGTCGGACTCAAAAGGACGCACCCCCCAAATGAAAAAGTCCCGTCGCGTGGACTGCGCGGGACTTTCAAAAACTGCCAAGGATCAATTCTGGCGGAGAGTGTGTCCGTAGACCCCCTATCCGATGCAGTCCGATGCAGTCCATAACCAGTTGATTTTAAAAGACATTTTTCCTAGAACAGTCCGACCCGATCCGATCAATACCGATGACGGCCGATGTTTTATGTGGGCACAATGTGGGACAAGATAGTTCAACGGAACCACTCCCTTACCCAAGATCGCCACTGAACTCTCAGCTCGTGCTGTAGCCGCCATCAAGACCGAGGACGCCATGCCGTGGGCGGCACTCCCGGACTTCACCTTCGCGTCGCAGTCGGGCACCGCGGCTGGGTTCTGCGCATCATGGTCGGTGAGCAGCGCCGCGACGTTGGCCTGGGGCCCTTCCCCGACGTCGGTCTGGCCGAGGCCCGCGAGAAAGCCCGCGAGATGCACAGGCTGGTTCGCCAAGGCCTTGACCCGCTGACCTCGAAGCGCGCCCAGAGAAGCGCCCTGCTTGCCCGCCAGGCGGCCGAGAAGGATTTCGATTGGTGCACGACCGAATTCATCAAGTCCAAATCAGACGAGTGGAAAAATCCCAAGCACCGCCAGCAGTGGGAGAACACCCTCAAGGCCTATGCCTCACCCCATCTGGGTCGCCTGCTGGTGCAGGACATTGACCTGCAGCACGTTCTACTCTGTCTCGAGCCGATCTGGAAGACCAAAAACGAGACGGCCTCACGCTTGCGCGGCCGCATTGAATCGGTACTGGATTGGGCTACCGTGCGCAAGTACCGCTCCGGCGAAAACCCGGCGCGCTGGAAAGGCCACCTGGACAAGGTCCTGGCTGCACCAATGAAGATTCAGAAGGTGCAGCATCACCGCGCGGTCCCAATCGACGAGATGCAACAGTTCATGGCCAACTTGCGGCAGCGCGCAGGAACGGCGGCTCGCGCCCTAGAGTTCGCTATCCTGACGGCAGCTCGATCGGCTGTCGACCGACGCACCCACTCGTGGGGTACAGAGGCTCGATCACGGCGACCAATCGCGCCCACGGCACAACGCGTTCTATGTCGGCCAAAAACTTCTCGCGCCGTGTGCGCTTGTTCTTCATCGCGTACTCGGCACTGGCAAAATTGCGTTGACTCATGTCCGTGATCCTACGATTTGCGATGTCTTCACACATGCATGGGCCGAGCCTGTCGCGACTCATTGATCAGCGAATCCCTAACTAAAGAATATCTCGCAGCGATTTCGCAGTAACGATCTACACATAGCTACGGCTACTTTATAGGGTCAAGCAGCGTCTCGAAAGCTCACGGTGTCCGTCGATCGGCGCGAACGAGTTCGAGTACGGCGTCCGAAAAGGCCCTCGGTGCCTCTTGCGGCAGGTTGTGTCCCGCCCCCGCCACTACACGGTGCGTGCGAGGCCCCGTGAACTTTGCGGCTTGAGCCGATCCGTCGGTAGGTCCATGAGCGCCATCGTCTGCACCATCGAGCGTCACCGTCCGCACCGATATTGCAGGCTGCAACGAAAGCCGGCGATCGAACTCGGCATAGGCGGGGTCGCCTTTGACTGCACCGAATCGGTGGCGGTACGAATGAATCGAAACATCGACATGGTCGGGGTTGTCAAACGATGCGGCGGTGCGCGCAAAGGTCGCATCGTCGAACTGCCAGGTCGGTGACCACTGTTTCCAGAACAGTCTGTTGAATTCACGTCGATACTTTTCGTAGCCGGCGCGCCCTCTCTCGGTCTGAAAATAGTACTGCCACCAAAACGGAATTTCGGCTTCGGGTTTCGCCGGAATGCCCACCGTGGACGAGTCGACGATTGCGTAGCCGTTGCCGGAAACCAACCCTGCGCAGCGCTCCGGCCAAAGGGCGGCCACGACACTAGCCGCTCTGCCGCCCCAGTCGTACCCCGCCAGCACCGCACGCGGCAACTTCAAGGCATCGAGCAGTGCCAGCAGGTCCGCGCCAAGCGCTGCCTGCTCGCCCGAACGTAGTGTCTCTGAACTCAGAAATCGGGTGGGGCCGAAACCTCGCAAATAGGGAACGACCACTCTGCAGCCAGCAGACACCAGCATGGGTACGACTTCGGCGTACGCCTCGATGTCGTATGGAAACCCATGCAGCAGCACCACCGCTGGCCCCTTTTCAGGTCCAGCTTCGTAGTAGGCGATATTCAAGACTCCGGCATTCACGTTTTTCAAGCTTGGCGAACCGAGTGCACGCGGTTCGCCAAGCTTGAACGCCCGAGCACCTCCGGCGACCAAGCCCAGTCCGGCGACTCCCATCCCCGCGACGATACCGCGCAGAAGTCCACGGCGCTTGAAACTCATGTCCCCGGTCATGATGATTTCCCCTCGCCAACGCCAAGCTCGCATGTCCGCTCGGTCTTTTGGTGTTCGCTGGTCACAGTAGTCACTGAAAAAGTCATACGAAGCTGTCCGTCCTTGAGTGGTGCATGAAATTGAAAAGTCGCGCGCCCTCGAGGTCCGGATGCTTGCCTCAGGAACGCGAAGGCCCGCGCAATCCTAGGTGCCAGGATCCGCAGCCGATAGGCATGTCGGAGGCTCCATGGTGTTGTGCATTGCTCACCAATCGCTCATCCCCCCAAACGGATAGACATGCTGCTGCGCAGCCAACACAAACGCGCGCTCGGGCGTCGTCACGCCGTGCTCGATGCCGGCAAGTTGGAACAGAACGTGGTTTGCCTTCGCCCGTTTGGAAGAGCCGCAGCTACTCTTCAGGGCAGTGGTACATCGCAGGCATCGCGTCAAAGATCGACGCTGCGCATCCTGTTCCAGGTTTGGCGCGGTATGCCCCCTCTTTTCTTTGGAGTCGCTATGCAACGAATTGCCATCACACTCATTGTCAGCACCATTGCGTGCCTGATTCAGCCTTCGACCGTCCTTGCGCAAACGGTCTCACAAGACGAAAAGGCCCGTGCAAGGGCCGAGCGCCATGCGCAGGGCGCGGACGCAGCCCGGATGTTCAAACCCGGCGAAGGTGATCCGATTCCAGCAGCCAAAGCAAAGGTGTCCCGCGATGAACGGGAAAAGTCTCGCCAAGCACGCAAGTCTGAAGGCAGCTCAGCGACGAAGTCTTTCCGCTCCGCGGAAGGCGACCCCAGGCCACCCGCAGTTGTGAAGGCGCCTGTAGATCAGCGCCGCGCGGAGCGAAGTGCGAAACGCAGAGACACGGCGGCGGCCAACATGGCTGGACAAATCCCGAACTACGGCGAGAACTACGCCGGCCAGAAGTAGGCCAAGCCTCGCCCTGGCGACATAGCCAGCGCCGGCCGGATCGCCGCGCCCGTCACGTCGACCGTCACGTTCTGGCTTGCAACCACACATACCCGACGCAGACTGCTGAAACCACAGGAGGACCCCCATGAAAGACGACTCCAATAAATGCCCCGTGACACACCTGACAACCGCCTTCGGCGCGCCGGTTGCAAACAATCAGGACAGCCTGACCGCCGGACCCCGTGGACCGCTGCTGGCACAGGACGTCTGGCTGAATGAGAAGCTCGCCCAGTTCGTGCGCGAAGTGGTTCCCGAGCGCCGCATGCACGCCAAGGGTTCAGGCGCTTCGGCACCTTCACGGTGACGAAGGACATCACGAAGTACACGCGCGCCAGGATCTTCGAACAGGTCGGCAAGAAAACCGAGATGTTTGCCCGCTTCACCACCGTGGCCGGCGAACGCGGAGCTGCCGACGCCGAGCGCGACATCCGCGGCTTCGCGCTCAAGTTCTACACAGAGGAAGGCAACTGGGACCTGGTGGGCAACAACACGCCCGTGTTCTTCCTGCGCGACCCGCGCAAGTTCCCCGATCTCAACAAGGCGGTGAAACGCGATCCAAGGACCAACCTGCGTTCGCCCACCCACAACTGGGACTTCTGGACACTGCTACCCGAGGCGCTGCACCAAGTCACTATCGTCATGAGCGATCGCGGCATCCCGGCCAGCTACCGGCACATGCACGGCTTCGGTTCGCACACCTACAGTTTCATCAACGCGCGCAACGAGCGCTTCTGGGTCAAGTTGCACTTCAAGACCCAACAGGGCATCAGAAATCTGACCGACGATGAGGCGGCGCAGCGGGTTGGCCAAGACCGCGAAAGCCACCAGCGCGACCTGTACGAGGCCATCGCCCGCAGCGACTTTCCCAAGTGGACGATGTACATGCAGGTCATGCCCGAACTGGAAGCCGACGGATACCACCTGCATCCATTCGATCTGACCAAGGTTTGGTACAAGAGCGACTATCCCCTGATCGAAGTCGGCGAGTTCGAACTCAACCGCAACCCCGAGAACTTCTTTCAGGACGTAGAGCAGAGTGCCTTTGCACCCAGCAACCTGGTGCCCGGTATCGGAGCCAGTCCCGACAAGATGCTGCAAGCGCGCCTGTTCAACTACGCCGACGCGCAGCGTCATCGCCTGGGGGTTAACTACCACCAGATACCCGTCACGCCCCGCGCTGCCCGGTGCATAGCAATCACCGCGACGGCCAGGGCCGAATGGACGGCAATTACGGTGGCACATTGCACTACGAGCCCAACAGCTTCGGCCAATGGCAGCAGCAACCCGAGTTTCGCGAGCCGCCGCTTCGGATCGGTGGCAATGCCGATTTCTGGCGCTTCGATGCGGACGACAACAACTACTTCGAACAGCCCGGAAAACTTTTCCGCTTGATGACGTCGGCGCAGCAGGACGTTTTGTTCGGCAACACCGCCCGCTCGCTGGGAGATGCGCCGGAGTTCATCAAATCCCGTCACATCCGCAACTGCCACGCCGCCGACGCGGCGTACGGCGCAGGCGTGGCCACGGCGTTAGGGCTGCATCTGCAGAAGGTGCTCGACTCCAGGAAGGACGATCCGGCACTTGGCTCTCCTGCGGTCCTGCCAGTCTGACCCAGCACACTCGCCCGAGCGCTGACGAGGATGGCGGCCGCGATGAGGGCGATCATGGCTGTCCGAAAAAGCAGCACAAAGGGGTGATCGCAAACCATCGCAGAGACGATGCGTGACGGCTACATGAAATGAAAACTCACGACGCGATGGCACAACGCTTGCCGCGTGCGACATCGCGCTTCGCTAGACGCCTTCTTTTTTTGTTTTCAAGCTAGCGGATCGCTAAAGCCTGGAGCGACTCGCCGTACGCACGGCAGGCGCCGCCCTGGTTTCCTCGCGCCACCGCCTGATCGGCATATCGACGAAGTGGAGGCAAATCGCAGCCATCGAGAACGAAAAGCCCGTCGTCGCGATCAAGGTGACCCACCACGGATGCCCGTCACGAAGCACCAGGGCGGCAGGAAAGTGCCACAGGTAGATGCCATAGGAGAGCTTGCCGATGTACGCGATCGGTCGCGAAGCCAGGACTCCTTGGTGTCCATGCGCCGAGGCGTAGCGCACGAGCACGAACGCCGACAGTTCTGCCAGCGTGATGCGCACGGTGACGGCGGAGACCTGGTCCGTTGTCGGCAACGATGGCAATGTGGCGGCGATCGCCAAAGCGACCCATGCGATTGCGAGCGTGACCCGTGACACCTTGAGGCGCGTCAGCGCCGCAATCGCTCCCAGGAGTATTCCGCTCACGTGCGTATCGAAGGCAAAGTAGGCCTGCGGCCAACTCCATGCCACTGCAACGAAGTACCGCCAGAGCGTCACGGCAAGAAACGCGATCAACAGCCAGCCGATCGGCCGCCGTGACCGCAACAGCAGCGGAAGCAGCAAGGGCCACAAGAGATAGAACTTCTCCTCCACGCCAAGCGACCAGGTGTGGCCCACGGTGAACTGCAAGTGCCAAAAGGCCAGTGCATAGTCGTAGACATACAGCGCGGCCAGGGCGACAGACAACCATGGCTTTTCCGTCGGCCATAGCCAGGGGGCGAGCACGGCGTAGGCAGCGAGCATGAGCAACAGGCTCGGATAGAGGCGCCATGCACGCCGGGCATAGAAGCGGCCAACCCCTATGCCGCCTCCGCGGTATTCCGCCTCAAGCAGCGAGGTGATCAGGTAGCCCGAGAGAACGAAGAAGACGTCCACGCCGATAAAGCCCCCCCTTGCGGCCGGAACCTCGCAATGGAACATGACGACGGCGAGAACAGAGAGCGCACGGATACCGTCCAGCGCGGGGTTGTATTGCATCGATGCTGTATTTGGGGGAAAACCGATCCGGCAGCGCGCCGCCGCAGGCGAGCGCTGTCGGTCCCGGCGCAAGATACACCAACGACGAATACCGCGGGTGGAGATGGTCCGCCGCTACCGGGCTTGCATCCCAGCGCTCTTGACGATGCCTGGCCCTGCCGCAGGGAAGATCGAGAACGGGACGACGGCATCGATTGCCGGACCCGCGGGCGCGGCGATCGAGGTCTCGAAGTGGCCGCCCAGCCGGTTACCGGCAGGGTCTTCCAGGGTGCCCCGAACCACGAGCCTGTAGTCACCGGCCCGCCAAGGGGCATTCGGCGTGAATGTCCATGTGCTCTCGCCGTTCGTCAGCCGAGCGCGTCCCTGGACGAGGCCATTGCTTGCATCCACGACCGCCAGGTAGCCGACATCCCTGCCATCGACAGGTCCGTCCAGCAAGACAACCAGCGGCTGCCTTGAAGCGGCACGCACAGGCAACAGCTGCCATGCCGAAGCGACCGGCCCGCTCGCATCCACGGGCCCTACGGTCCAATGCTTGACGGGATGTCCATCGAACGTGAGCGCCACGTCGCCGCCCGCCTCCAGGATCGGGCCGAGTTGCTCGCGTGCATTCAAGCCCGTCTTGACGCGTCCAGGATGCATCAGGATCGTCAGGATCTTTGCGTCTGGTGACCAGAGCTCTTGCTGGAGAAACGGTGCCTCCACCGGCGTTCCGCCGCGCGCGCCAACGCGATTCGCGCAAGCACGGGCCCTTCGACGGGCGCTGCGAATTCGATGGAGATGCGAAGCAGGTTGGCCGGGATTTCGGGCGACGAAGGCTGCACCAGTACGACCCGCGGCGCCGGTTGCCCGGCATGCGAAGCTCCTGCCGCCATCGCAAGCACCGCGGCGCCAAGCCATCGAGGCCCGCGCATGGCTTACTCCGATGCCTTGATGAGATCGGGAAAACCTTCGTCCTTCAGCAGCACGTCCTGCCTGGGCTTGATGTTCTGCAGCTGGAAAGTATTTCCCTTGAAGCTGTACTCAGAGAAGGCGTACTCGGAGACGTGGTCGGTCAGCCGGAAGCTCAGGTCCTTGCCGATGGAGACGAGCTGCAGCGCGTCCTTCTCCAGCCGCCGGCGCACCATGACGAACGATTTGTCGTCGAGATTGTCGACCCGCAGCGTGCCGGCCAGTGGAGCTGGCGTCACTTCCACGCCTGCGAGTTGACCGAACGGCACCTGCGTCTCGATGCCTGGGCGAGCGCCCGCGGCTTCGAGTTGCGAGACCGGAATGATGTTCGACGCCCGGTCGAAGTTCACCAGCAGCAGGAAATCCTCGGTCTTGCCCTGCGCGGTCGTGCTGTAGGAGATCATGTCGGCGGGCGTATTGCCGTAGCCGAGTTCCGCGACAGTCTTGCCGCGAATATGCGCGCCGTCCTTGAGTTCGTCGAGCGGGATCGTGACCAGTGGCGTGCACGTGTAGGCGGCCACCAGGTAAGGCTTTCCGCCCCAACTCGCGAAGCTCATCGCCCGGATGGGCGCGCGAGTCTCGATCAGGTTGTGGCCCGCATGGTAGATCTCGACCGACGTGACCGCCTGCTGCGATCCGAACGGGTACTTCACCCGCCGCAGGGTCGAGGCGAAATCCTGATTGGAAAGCCCGGCGACGAACAGCTCACCTTCGCGCCACTTCATGTCCGTGACCGTGAAGCTTCGCTCGGGCGTTTCCTTCCAGAACTTGTAGTCCGTGGTGGGTGCCTCGCGCAGCGCGACCGAGGTCGACGCCGCGGCCTTCAGGTCGACGCGGCGGACCTTCCTGTCGCTGGTCACGGCGAAGAGCGCGGGCGTCTTCGCGGCGCCGTAGCTGACCGCGACGTACACCTGCGCCGTGCCGGGGCGCACGACCATGTCCTCGACGGTGACCCTGGCGCCGCCGATTTGGCTGGACAACAGTTGCTCAAGGTCGAGGATGTTGAACACCGCGCCTGCCGGCGCCTGCGGCGCGGGAGGCAGTGTGATGGCATGGACGCGCGCAGCCTTCCAGTCGGCAACGAAGATGACGTCTCCGGGTCCGGCCGCGAGGCGAGAGATGGATTTGACATCCGCCGCGAAGGCGCCAGACGAGGCGCCGAGCAGGCAGGCAATGGCGATAAGAGGAAGACGCATGGACAGTTCCCAGTTGGTGGATGAAACGAAAGCTCAGCGTGATGTTAGGAATGGACGGCTTACCGCAATAGGCCCGCAGGAGGGCTCACGGTGTTGACCGAACGACACCAATTGCACGTTGCTGCGCCGGGCATCGGAAGAAAGGAAGAGGCGCACGCAACGCCAATGGAACTGGCAGCCTCATCGGATTGGCGCAATGCTCTGGACGGGCACATGCCCTCGAACTTTCAGCAAGGACCACCCCCATGCCTCAGTCCCAAAACCCGGAAATCGTCGCCTTCATCGAGCTGCTCGCCGACACCGGGAGCACTACCGGATGGATGAAATGGAAGCGCTTTACACCGAAGATCTCGGCTTCCTGGTGCTCACGCCGCAAGGGTTGGTCGCACGCTTTTCGAAGCCCGAGATGATGGCCGAGTTCAAGAGCCGGCGTGACGCCGGCGAGAAACCGCTGTCCACCGAGAAACGCATCCTGCACATCGAAGAGCAAGGAGACGACGCGACTGCCATCCTCTTCCGGCGCATGAGCGACCAGGCCGATCCGGAGCTCTACGAACTGCGGCTGCGGCGCACCGGCGGCAAGTGGCTGGTGTGCGGCGAGACGGTGATGCCGTGGCCCGATCTCGCCAATGCGAAGGGATTTCTCCCTCCGCGTGCGGCGGCGCCGGCTTGAGAAGACAGCACACGCCCCCCTACATGCTGTTCTTCAGGTCAGCGCCATACCGCCGTCGACCTTCAGGTTGACGCCGGTGACGAAGACGCTTTCATCGCTTGCGAGGAACAACGCCGCACGCGCCAGGTCGCCCGGAAGGCCCAGTCGGCCCAGCGGGATCGCAGCGGCCATGCTCTTGTCGAACTCAGGCCGCGCCGCTTCAGAGATGCCCAGTTTCGCGAGGATCGGCGTGTCGACCGGTCCCGGGCTCAGCACGTTCACGCGAATGCGCCGCGCCTTGACTTCGAGCGCCCAGGCGCGAGCGAAGGCCTCGATGGCCGCCTTGGTGCCTGCGTAGACGGCGTGGTCGTCGATCACTTTGTCGGTGGCCATCGAGCTCGTGAGAATCACCGAACCGCCGTCCCGCATGAACGGCAAGGCCTTGGTCACACCGAAGAACACGGCGCGCGTGTTGATTGCGAACTGCTGTTCGTACGTCTCGACCGAGACCGCGGCGGACGGCTCCAGAATCGCCGTCCCCGCGTTCGCCATGTAGATATCGATGGCGCCGAAACGCGCCTTTACTTCGGCCAGCAGGCGATCGTGCATCGCAAGGTCGGACACGTCGCCGACAAAGCCCATCACGTCTGGCCCGAACTCGGCGAGCGCGGCGTCGACCGCTTCCTGGCGCTTGCCCACGAGCACCACGCGGGCCCCCTCTTGCGCGAATGCCTGCACGCACGCGAGACCGATACCGCTGTTGCCGCCTGTGACTACTGCCACTTTGCCTGAGAGTCGTTTCACGAAGTCTTCCTTGATGGATTGGTTGAGGAAACTTCAATTTAGGGACGCGGCGCGTGACCGGGTAGTAGGCAAGAATGGAAACACTTGTGCCCAGGAGTCCTCAATGAATGCGCTCGACCATGCGCCCGGTCTGATTGCCTTTTCCAGCGCCGTCGAGGCCGGTTCTTTCAGCGGCGCGGCGCGCGCGCTCGGCACTTCGCCGTCCGCGGTATCCAAGAGCGTCGCGCGGCTGGAACAACGCTTCGGCGTAAGGTTGTTCCAGCGCTCGCGCGGGTGCTGTCGCTCACGCAGGAGGGCGCGGCCTACTACGCGCGCATTGCGCCGCTGCTGCGCGCCCTCGACGAGGCGAGCGACGTGGTGCAGCCCGCCGCCACCGCGCAGGGCATGCTGCGCGTCACCGCGCCCGGCGACCTCGGGCGCATCCTGCTGGAGCCGGTGGTCGGCCGCTTCCTGCCATTGCATCCCGGGCTGAAACTGGAGATGAGCCTCGCCGATCGTCACGTCGACCTGATCCGCGAGGGCTATGACATCGCCATCCGGGCGGGCCAGGCCGCAGACTCGGACCTTAGCGCGCGGCACTTGGCCGAACTGCCGCTGGTGCTGGTGGCCTCGCCCGCCTACTTGACGCGTCGCGGCACGCCCGATTCGATCGACGCACTGCGCGCCCACGCGCATGTGCGCTACATGCTGGGCGGCAAGCCCTTCCCCATCCGTTTCGCCAACGGCGCCGTGCTGAACCCTGAAAGCGGCGTGTTCGACACCGACAACAGCGTGGCGCTGCGCATTGCGGCGCTCGGCGATCTCGGCGTCATCCAGGTCCTGCGGCTGTTCGTGCAGGCCGACATCGATGCGGGCCGCCTTGTGTGCGTGCTGCCGCAGCAGCCGCTGCCACTCGTGGCGGTGTCGGCCCTGCACGGCTTCGGGCGCCAGGCGCCGGTGCGTGCACGGCTCTTCATCGAGTTCCTCGCCGCGGAATTGGCGCGACTGGCCTAGAGCAAACCCGAAAGGGTCAATGTCCGCGCAGCGCGTCGCGCAACGCGCGGGCACGTGTGAGCCCGGGGCCATTGCAATCTGTCGAGCGCTCGCAGACTTCGTCAAGCAGGCTGAGCGATTGCGATCCGCGGCCGAGCCCGCTCCACATCGTCGCAAGGCTGGTGGCCGCACGAAATTCCCAGCTTCCCGCGCCCTGCTGCCGCGACACGGCCAGCGCCTTCAGGTAGCAGCGTTCGGCCTCGTCGAGCCGGCCGCGCCGTTCGTTGCAGCGGCCGGCGGCACGCCAGACCTCCGGCACGCTCCAATGACGGTGGCCGCCGCGGACCCGATCGACAGACGCTGCATCGAACCAGTCGGCACAGAAGGTCACGAGCAGTTCCTTGCGCGGGGCGTCGAAGGTCGGCAGTTGCGCGGCCACTTGCCGCAGGTACCGGCGCCGTTCGTCCCCGTCCCTGGTGCCGACCTGCAGGCCCAGCGCAAAGCACTGCGCCCACTGGTGCCAGTAAACCAGCCCTCTGCGCTGCGCCTCGTCGAGCATCAGCTGGACCCATTGCCGCGCCAGTTCGAACTCTTCGGCCCACAACGCGACCGGGCATGCGCCGAACAGCGCAAAACACAGCGACATCGCATTGCCGCCGGCATCGGCGTGCGCGACTGCGAGGGTGGCGGTTTCCAGAGCCTTCGCTGCGTCGCCCTGGATCCAGAGCGTTCGAGCGAGGATGCTGGTCGAGGCCACCGTCGCATCGATCTGGAAGGTATTGTTGCGCGTGCGTCGCGCGCCATCGCCAATGCGCATCGAATCCTCGGCATTGGCTCTCGCCACCGCGAAGTTACCGCTGAAGTGGTGGGCCAGTCCAGCCATGCGGTGCGAAAGGTTGAGCGCTGCCGGGTCCGGTGACGACCGCGTTGCGTCTGTGAGCATTTGAGAATGGCGCAACGCGGCTGCATAGTCTCCACGGCCCACGAGCATCGTGCACATGCCCCACAGGGCCTGGAGTTCCAGCGCATTCCGCCCGGTCACGCGCGCCCCGGCGAATGCCCGTTCACACACGGCGCTGGTCTCCGAAACCGGCCCCTTGGTGTGGAACAGCGCGTTGCCGAGCGCCACATGCAGCCAGAGAACCGTTTCCGGATCGGGATCGCGCGCCTGCGTCACGCAAGCCAGCGTCGCGTAAACACGGCTGCGGTACTCCTCGATCTGCGAGACATGGAACCACAGTGGCGCGGAGGCGATCGTGAGCGACGCGGCCATCTCCGCATCTTCCTCGTTGGCAAGGCAGGCATCGATCGCGGCGCGAACATCGTCCAAGCGATGCGCAAAACGCTCTGCCCAAGCATGCACGCTGAGTTCACGCAGCGCGGCAGTTGCGCCGCCCATGAGATCGCGCATGACGGCCGCATGGCGGCGCCGCAGCGCGGGGCCTTCGCCGGTCCGCAGCATCAGTTCGGCGGCATAGCATCGCGTCGTATCGAGCAGGCGGTACGGCGCTACGGGATCTTCGTTGTCGAACGCCAACAACGATTTGTTGGCCAGTGAGATCAGCGCGTCGAAAGCTTCCTCGGGGTCCATGCCCTCCCCCGCAACCCGCAACGCGGAATCGACGTCGAAGCGGCCGCGAAACACCGACAGCCCCCGCAACAGCTGCAGCTCTGCGTTGCTGAGCAGCGCAATGCTCCAGTCCAGCGCAGCCGCCAAAGTGCGGTGCCGCGGGACTATCGCGCCGTTGCCAACGGAGTAAAGCCGCATGTGGTCGTTGAGCCGGAATGCCAGATCGCCGAGCGACTGCACGCCCAACCGCGCCGCAACCAACTCGATGGCCAAAGGAATGCCGTCGACCTGCCGGACGATCCTGGCCAGCAAGGCCCCGTCCGAATCCTCGAGCGCTCGCGCGCCCGCCGCCTTCGCCCGCTCCACGAGCAATTCGACGGCAGGCGAGCGCATCGCCTCGACGAGTGTGACCTTCTCGGTCTCGGGCACCGCAAGGGCCGACAACCGTAGCACATGCTCGCCCTCCATACGAAGCGCCTCCCGGCTGGTGGCAAGCACGCGCACCTTGGCAACGCCATGAGCAGGCGCGTGACTAGCGGCACCAGGGCCTCCGCCACATGTTCACAGTTATCGATCAGCAGCAGTGCGTCTCGGCCGGTCAACCGTTGGTGAAGAGTCTGCAAGGTATCGGGCGCGTCGGGTGCGGCGCCCAACGAGCGAGCCATCGTGCTCAGCACGTGCTCGTGCGAGATCAGTGGCGAGAGATCGATGAAGACCGTGTGCGTAGCGTCCCGCGCCTGCAGGCACTCCGCCGCGCGGATCGCCGCACGTGTCTTGCCGATACCACCTGGCCCGACGACGGTGACTACGCGGCTGCCCTCCAGCGCGCTCAGCACGCGCTGAACGTCGGCATCTCGTCCGACCAGCCGCGTGAGCCGCACTGGCAACTTCGCAAAGGCCGGCGGCAACGGCTCGGGAGGTGCGACCGGTATCCCCTCGCCCCCGACGCGTCGATCAATTCGCGGCGCACCGTTCCATTGAAGCGGTAACCGCGCAACGGCACATTGGAAATCCATTCGGTGCAGTCGTCACCGTCTTCCGGTTCCCCCAACGCCTTGCGCAGCGTCGACATCTGCACGCGCACGCTGGCCTCTTCCACCACCACGCCGGCCCAAACCGTGGAGAGCAACTCGTCCTTGCTCACCACCTGGCCGACGCGCTTGACCAGCTGCAGCAGAAGTTCGAACGAGCGCGATCCCAGGCGCACGGCCTGACCGAACCGCTCGAGGCGGCGTTGGGTTTCCCAGACGACGAACGAGCCGAAGCGCCAGCGAACGTCCACCATGTCTTGCGCTGCGGCGAAGTGCAGTGACTGCATGCGTTGTGCCTGTCGTCAGCGTGCGCGCCCGGCACGCGCCGCATTCATGAGGATGTCGCCGATGGAAGGAATGGCTGTTGTCATAGGCTTGGACATCGACGTTATGCCCCGCGTCGTCCGGCGCGTTGATCAAATGAGCATCGCGCCTTGCACGGCACTGCACTTGCCACGCGAACAGTGCGCGCACAGTCAATCCGGGTTCGCTGCGCTGTTCGGCCGATCGAATCTGCACCCGCCGGATAACGTTGCGTGCGGCACGAAGCAACCCGTTTCGCCAACGACCCAACCCCAAAGTCGAGAACCAATGAGACCCATCAATGCCTTCTACGCGCCCTCCCTCCAACCATCCTTCAGGGCGCCTCCCGCCGCGGCGCTACCGACCCGCTCTCTCGCAGAAGAACTCGCCACCGAGCCCTCCTCGCTTGTCTCGCTCAGCGACGACGCCAAGGCCTTTGCTGACTTCTCGGCAGACGGCATCACGGTCGCCATGCGCCGGCTGAACGAACCCGCGAACCCAGCGCAGGGCGCGGCTGGTGCGGCTCCTTTCGCATCTGTTTCAAAGGAAGATTTCGATCGCCTGCTCGACAAGCTCGGCGCAACACAAAAAGAGAAAGACCAGCTCTCCTCCGGCCTGGACACCGACAAGAACGGCGAAATCTCGCGCGACGAGTTCCTGAAGGGCCTTGCGGCCACGCAGGGCACGACGCAAGGTAGCGAGACCTCGCAGGCGCTGATGCACTTGATGGACCGCAACGGCAATGGGAACGGCGTGGTGGAATCGGCCGAGTTCGGGCGTTTCAGCGCCAGCTTTCTCGACGCGGCACAACACCGCGCATGACGCGGCGCCGGCCGCCGCTCAGTCGGCGGCCGTTTCAGAAGGCCGCGCAAGCGCGGCCGCCATCGATCTGAAGCGGCCCGGCGGCATGCCGTACGAAGCCTTGAAAGTGCGCGCGAAATGCGCGTCGCTGTTGAAACCGTTCTCGAACGCGATCGTTCCTACCGGCCGGTGCAGGTTCTTCGGGTCGAGCAACGCCTGGCAACTGCGCTCGAGCCGTGCGTTCCAGATCAGCCTTTCCGGACTGATCGACTCGCCGGCGAACGCCTTGTAGAGATATCGCGTTGAACAGTTCAGTGCATGCGCGACGCCCTCGACGCCAAGTTCCGCGTCGGCCGCATGGGCGCTCACGAACTGCGACGCGCGAAGCCGCAGCATTGCAAGGCTGTCGGGCGGCACGCGGCTGCGGCTGCGCTCCTCCTCGAGGACCGCGGCGAGCAGGCCGACGGTAGCATCGGCGAGCAGCGCGACGGCCTCGCCAGCGATGTGCGCGAGCTGTGCTTCAACCGTTCGCAGGAAGTTGCTCATGACACCGTAGATGCCGCTCATTTCCCCCGCCTGCGCCTCTGCTGGTTGCGTGCCGCGCGAAGCCAGCATCGACGGCAACCTGATCCGGCCAAAGCGCCGCCTGGGAATCTGCAGCCCGAAGAAAGTCGAGTGGGTGTTCACGGCCCACGTGCTTGCGCGGCGCTGGTCCAGCACGATCCAGTCGCCCACACCCAACCGCGCGGCCTCTTCGCCCATGGTGACCATGGCCGCGCCGTCGATCAGCACGGCAAGCTGGATGTCGTCGGCGCCGGCCTCGCCGGAGTCCCACGGCAGCCGCGTGACGCGTGCGGCGGGCATCGTCATGCGCACGGCCGTGACGCCGCCCATGTCATGCACCACGTATCGGGCCTCGCGCGCGAGCGCGGCACGCATGTCGGAGTGCGACAGCCCGAAAAACGGACTCACGGACAACGCCACCCCGGCCCGCTCGCGGCCTTCGCCGCCGCCGAAGTACCCGTCGGGATCAACTCGCATCATCGCCTCGCATCGCATTGGCCTCAGGTCGCGGGGTTCGACACGTCAGCGACGAGAAGATCGATGTTGTCATTGGTCGCGGCGAAATCCTGAAGCTGCGCGATGCGGCACCCGTGATGAGAACGACCTTGTCGGTGAACTGCATGTGACGATCCTGTGAATGAAAGAGCCGGGAAGACGCACGCGCGCTTCATGAACACAAGACGGCTGAGCATGGTGTTTTGTGACAAAAATCTCAAAACTCCGGGTAGGCGCGCACCTGGCGCGGCACCCGTTGCGCCCCAGGACGGGATGCCTGCATCCTAAGGAAGCCGCGGCCGGATCGTTCCCGAGGTCTTCGAACGATGCGTCTGGGAATCATGAACGATGCCCCGTGCCAAGGCATCGATGCAGTCACGATTGGTGCCTGCGCAACAACACCATGCGCCGCAGCGCATGCCTTCCGCCGCGCGGGCCCGCTGCCTACGATCGTGCCGGTCACAAACACCTGATGTCGCCATCGCACCGAACCCCATGAACCTTCAATCCATGCCCGGCGTGCCAGGCGCCCTGGACATCGCCCACGATCCCCGCGTTGCGCCGGCATGGCGCTGCACAAGCCGGGACCAGGCATTGGCCCTCGTGTCGCACGAGCTCAAACAGCCACTGAACGTGATCCAGATGAACGCGCGGATGCTGAAACGGCTGCCTGCGTCGAGCGCATCCGCGCACGTCCGCACGATCGCCGAATCAATTCAGCGCGCCGTCGAGAACCAGACGCGCATCATCAATGACCTGCTCGACTTCTCGCGCGTGCGTACCGGCAAGCTTGCGCTGCGTTGCGCGGAGGTCGATCTCGGCAAGTTGGCACTCGGCCTCGTTGCCGCGCTGCGGGCCAATTGGAGCACCGGGCGCATCCGAACGGAACTCAGATCCGTCGATCCACTGCTCTGCCACGCCGATGCCGTGCGGCTCGAACAGATCGTGGGCAACCTGCTGGACAACGCCATGAAGTTCTCGCCGGAAGGCGCAGAAGTGGTGGTTCGCCTCTCTTCGGAGAGCGGCTTCGCGCGGCTGTGCGTGGCGGACAACGGCTGTGGCATCGCGCCCGAATTCCTCCCGCATGTCTTCGGCTTGTTCAGCCAGGCCGGCTCGGCCGCCAACGGCGTTCACGGCGGCTTCGGCATCGGCCTTGCGCTGGTGCACGGCCTCTCGGTCGCGCATGGCGGCTTTGTGAAAGCGACGTCGGCGGGCATCGGCCGCGGCGCCGAGTTCAGCGTGTGGCTTCCTCTTCACCGCCGTAGCCGCCCCTGAGCGTCGCGGCTTCATTCCCCGACGCCTCGGCGTTCAACGATCGCAGCACATGAAGATCACCCTCGACCCCTCTCTTGACGCACGCCACCAGAGCGCGCGGACATCGAGCATCCTGTCCGACTGGTACGACGCCACCCCCGCCATCCTGCGCCTGTGGGCCATCCAGCCCGAGGGCGCGAGCGACGCGGGCGCGATGCGCGTCGTGGTAATGCTCGCACCTTCGCTTGATGGTGACGACACGAGCCTCGCCTGGATGGCAAATGGTGACGCCTGGGCGAACGAATTGCGTGGCCGGCTCGCCGGCGCGGTGCAGCTCGAGCAGATCGACGGGCCGCTGCCGGAAGAATTCGAGATCGACGGCGAAGGTGTCGTCCTGTCTTCGCTGTGCTGGCGCGACGACACCTTCTCGCAAGACTGAAGCGCGATAAGCGAACCGCCCGGCACACAAGCCGGGCGTTACCGGGGGGCGATCAGAAATCCCAGATCACCGGCACCCAACGATAGACGTCACCGTCGAGCGCCACCCGGCCGACGGACGGGAACGGCAGGTGCGCTGCCGTCAGCAGCCCGCCGGTCTTGACCAGTTCCTGGAAAAGACCGATGCGAACGCGGGTTGCTTCTTCAGGATCGTGCTCGAAACCGTTTTGCCAGTCGGGGTGGTCGAACCCGACCGGGAACATGGCGTCGCCGGCGAACATCAGCCGTTCACCGCCCGACACCAAGTCAACCACGCTGTGCCCGGGGGTATGGCCGCCGGTGAGACGAACGGTCACACCCGGCGCCACTTCGTGCGAGGTCTCGAAGATCCGCAGCTGGTCGCGGTATTCGTTGTAGAAGCTCGTGGCGGTCGCGCGCAGCACCTCCGGCACCGGGTTCGGCATGACGGTGTGGGAGAAGTCGGGCGAAATCCAGAACTCGACTTCGGCCCTGGCCACGTGGATGCGCACATCGGGACGCAACCGCTCCTTCACCCCGGGCACGAGCAGGCCGCCCACATGGTCCATGTGCATGTGCGTGAGGATCACGTCGGTCACCGACTCGAGATCGATGCCGGCGGCATCGAGCCGCTGGGGGAACTGTCCGGCACGCGGAAATCCCGCGAACTGCCCGCCCAGCCCGGCGTCGATGAGGATGGTCTGCGCGCCGCTGCGAGCCACCATCACGTTCAACGGCCAGTCGAACTTGTCCGGCGGCATGTACATGCGCTTCAGCCAGTTCGCAAGGTCGGCCGGGTCGGCGTTGGTGGCCATCGTCGAGGCCGGCAGCGGTAGCACGCCATCGCTGACGACCAGCGCATCGATCTCGCCGATGCTCAGCGCATAGCGCGACGGAACCAGGTCGGCGGTTTTCTGACGGCTGGAATGCAAGGTTTCATCTACGGAAAACATGACGGTAAATCTCCTGAAGGATGGTCCGGCAGGCCAGACCAAGGCAGCCAAATGGCTGGCTGCAGATTGCCGTTCGACACGTGGGGTTGTCGTCTGGCTCGATCACGGCGCAGCGCCGTGTGTCTTTGATCCTAGGCAGCGGAACCCCTTGTCGGTAGGTACGCCAAAGGGCTCACGGTGGTGCCTGATACGCACCAAATGCGATGTTCATGCAAGACCAGCCGGTCGTGCCCCGAGCATGCCCGAGGCCACCCGATATGCACGGCAATTGGTGTGGCGGTCGGTGCGGCCATTGGTGCCGCGACGGCAACACCATGCGCCTTCGCAACGCTCTACCGGCGCGGCGCCTGTCTTCCTACGATCCCCTGCGGCAACTGCTTTCTTCCACTCTCTTCTCCACATCACCATGAGCAAGATCCTCGTTCTCTACTACAGCATGTACGGCCATCTCGAGCAGATGGCACAGGCCGTCGCCGAAGGCGCGCGCGGCGTTCCCGGCAGCGAAGTGGTCCTCAGACGAGTGCCGGAGACGATGTCCGCAGACGCTCTGCATCAAGCCGGAGGCAAGGCCGAGCAAGCCGCGGAACTCGCCGTGGTTGCAGAGCTCCCTGGATACGACGCCATCCTGTTCGGCACGCCCACGCGCTTCGGCAACATGGCCACGCAAATGCGCGCCTTTCTCGACCAGACCGGCGGCCTGTGGGCTACGGGCGCGCTCATCGGCAAGATTGGCAGCGTGTTCACCTCGACCGCCACACAGCACGGCGGCCACGAGACGACCATTACCTCGTTTCATTCGACACTGCTGCACCACGGAATGCTGATCGCCGGCGTACCGTACTCGTGCAGCGGCCTCACGAACATGAATGAGATCACCGGCGGCTCGCCTTACGGCGCGGGCACGCTGGCCGGCTCCGATGGTCAGCGCACGCCATCTGCCAATGAACTCTCCATCGCCCGCTTCCAGGGCGAGCACGTGGCAAGGCTCGCGGCCCGGCTGGCGGAGTGACAACTTCCGCGAGAAAAGAGGGTTCTATGACGCATGGCATCGCCAGCATCGGGCGTGACCGCTTCCTTACACAGATCGAGGTCGGCGACAGACACCGCTTCGTCGCAGACGAGCCGCTGTCGCTCGGCGGCAACGACGCGGGCCCCTCGCCTTACGACCTCGTCATCGCGGGCCTCGGTGCCTGCACCGCGATCACACTGCGAATGTATGCAGACCTCAAGGCCTGGCCGCTCGAATCAGTGCAGGTGGAGCTACGGCTTTCGCGCGAGGACAACACGACGGTAGTGGCGCGCACCTTGCGCATCGAAGGCCTCGACGAAGCGCAGAAGGCAAGGCTGGCCGAGGTTGCCGAGCGTACGCCGGTCACGCTCTCGCTGAAGTCGGGCCTGCGAATTCGTACGACCCTGGACTGAAGGAGCACCGCATGCCCACCCGTCCATTCGAATTCCCCAACCACGAAGGTCATCGCCTGTCGGGCACCCTGGAGATGCCGGAGGGCATACAGCGCGGCTGGGCGCTCTTCGCGCACTGCTTCACCTGCGGCCGGAAGAATCTCGCGGCCGTGCGCATTGCCCGCACGCTCGCGAGCGCCGGCATCGGCGTGCTGCGCTTCGACTTCACCGGGCTCGGCGAGAGCGAAGGAAGCTTTGCCGATTCAAGCTTCAGCCTCAACGTGCAGGACCTGGAGTCCGCTGCGGCCGCAATGCAGGCAGCAGGGATGCCGCCTGAACTGCTGATCGGCCACAGCCTGGGCGGTGCGGCAATGCTCGCGGCAACGAGCGGCATCGCGAGCGCGCGTGCGGTGGCGACCATCGCGGCGCCGTTCGACATCGCTCACGTGCTGCGCCTGCTTGACCCCGAGGCCTGGCGCGGCTTGAAACGCAAGCACAAACGCTCGTGCAGGTGGCTGGACGGCCACTGTCCGTGGGCAAGGCCTTCGTCGACGACCTGCGCGGACAGAACCAGGGCGCGCGCATCGCGGCGCTGCGCCGTCCGCTGCTGCTTCTGCATGCGCCGCGCGACCAGATCGTCGACATCGAGAACGCCACGCGTATCTTTCTCGCTGCCCGGCATCCCAAAAGCTATGTCTCGCTGGACGATGCCGACCACCTCCTGTCGCGGCGCGACGATGCGGAGGATGTGGCCAGCCTGATAGCGACATGGGCGCTGCGCTATTTGCCTCAGCCGCAGGTATCGCAGGCCAAAGCCGCGGATGCCCTGGCCGAAGAGACAGGACTCGGCAAGTTCCAGCTCGCGCTGCGCTCAGGCGGTTCGCGGTGGTTGGCCGACGAGCCCGAGACGGCAGGCGGCCTCGGTTCGGGCCCGACGCCCTACGACCTGCTGGCATCGGCGCTCGCCGCCTGCACCACGATGACGCTGCGCCACCATGCCGACAGCAAGGGCTGGCCGGTGACGCGCATCCGCACCGCAGTGAATCACCGCCGTGACAGGAACCGCTCGCCTGCCGATGTCTTCAGCCGCACGGTAGCCGTCGAGGGCGCAATCGACGACACGCAGCGCGCTCAACTGCTGGAGGTCGCCCAGAGATGCCCGGTGCACCGCACGCTCGCACAGGGCACGAGCTTCGATCCGGTTGCATTCGAAACCCCGCCATGAGCGCCGAAGAAGGCCCAGCCTGGGTCACGTTCGCGGTGCCGAGGCTGCGCATCGCATATGAAATCGCTCCCAGACGGCAACGAGCCGCACTTGCACCATAAGGGCCTTCACCATGATCTCGCTCGCCACCCCGCCCGCCGGACTTCTCGCGCCCTACAGTGGCGAGGGGATACTGCCGCTCTACACCACCACGGTCGCCGTTTCCGGTGGCGAGGCGCGGCATGCGCGCGCTTCCGGCCGGGCCGTTTCGGACGACGGCAACCTCGACCTCGTCCTGCGCCAGCCCAAGGAGCTGGGTGGCGACGGCGGCGGAACGAACTCGCAGCAGCTTTTCGCAGCGGGCTTCGCGTCCTGCTTCCACGGCGCCATGACGATCGCCGCCGCGTCGAAGCGCATGCGCCTTCCGCCGCACATCGACATCGCAGCCACGGTCTCGTTCGCGCGCGACCCAGTGGACGGACTGTTCCTGATCGTCGCCGAGCTCGAAGTGAGCCTGCCTCAGATGGACGCCTGCGAGGCCGCCGCGCTCGTCGCCGAGACGCAACGCATCTGCCCCTATTCAAAGATGTCGCGCGTCGGCATGAATGCGACGGTCAAGTTCGTGTGATACCGCCAGCTGCGCATTGGTGAGTGGCGAGCAACACCACGGTCCGCGCCAAGGGCCTACCGGTGCACGCCGCCCGAACCTACGATCAGCTTCAGATTTTTGCCTTCCGCCCGCCGCAACGAAGATGACGGGTGTCAGTTTGCCGAGGCGGCTGTAATGAGGCGTGCACTTTCCATCCGTTCGTGCACGGGACGAACTCACGTCGGCGCGGAACCCCCGCGCAAATCCGATCAGCAACACGGCAATGCGACGGGCGGAAGGCGCCCCCTCCAACGGACACGGAACGTCGCATGACCAGCCCCCTCCCGCCCTCCTTCGCCGTCGAACGCGAAAAGTTCGACTACGACCTCGTGATCGTGGGATGCGGTCCCGCGGGCTTGGCCGCCGCCATCCGCACCAAACAGCTGAACCCGGGGGCTGCGGTTGCGGTGGTCGAAAAAGGCAGCGAACCAGGCGCACACATTCTCTCGGGCGCGGTGATGGACCCACGGGCACTCGAAGAACTGTTGCCCACATGGAAGGAGCTCGGCGTGCCGCTCGATCAGCCCGTGACTGCCGACGCATTCCTGTTTCTTGGCGAGCGGCGCGCATGGCGCACACCCAACTTCCTGGTGCCCGGGTGCTTTCGCAACCATGGGAACTACGTCATCAGCCTCGGCAATGTGGTGAAGTGGCTCGCGCAACATGCGCAAGAGTTGGGCGTCGAGATTTTTTCGGGCTTCGCCGCCACGCAAGTCGTGTTCGACAGCGGGAACCGCGTCGCCGGCGTGGCCACAGGCGACATGGGCATCGCGCGCAACGGCGAGCGGACCGCAGCCTACCAACCAGGCGTCGAGTTGCGCGGCAAATACACCGTCTTCGCGGAAGGCGCTCGCGGGCAGCTCGGGCGCACGCTGATCGAGCGCTTCGCCCTTGCCGAAGGGCGCGACCCCGCCAGCTATTCCATCGGTTTGAAAGAAACGTGGACCGTCGATGCGTCGCAAGCCAAACCAGGCCTGGTAGTGCATACGGCCGGCTGGCCAATGGCTGACGACGCCTTCGGCGGCGGCTTCATCTACCACCACGAGGGAAACCGCGTGTCGCTGGGTTTCGTCGTTGGGCTCGACTACCGCAACCCCTGGCTCAGCCCCTACGAGGAATTTCAGCGCTGGAAGACCCATCCCACGGTGCGCGCACACATCGAAGGCGGCACGCGCATCGGCTACGGCGCGCGAGCTATCAACAACGGCCTGCCGCAGAGTTTGCCGAAAACGGTGTTTCCTGGTGGCGCACTGGTGGGGTGCGACGCGGGCTACCTGAACGCGGCCCGCATCAAGGGCAGTCATGCGGCCATCAAGACCGGCATGCTGGTGGCCGAAGCCGTGTGCGACGCGCTGCGCGCGGGGCGCGCGCGCGATGAACTCGCAGCCTATCCGCAGGCCTTCGCAGGCAGCTGGCTGCATGCCGAGCTGCAAGAGTCGCGCAACTTCAAACTCTGGTTCAAGCGAGGCAGCGTGGTCGGCACGTTGATGACGGGCATCGAGCAATGGCTCATGCCACGCCTGGGCCTGCGCACGCCGCCGTGGACGCTGCACGGGCGGACCCCGGACCATGCGGCCTTGCATCCCGCCCACCTGTGCGAGCCCATCGCCTACCCGAAGCCCGACGGCAAGCTCTCGTTCGATCGGGCGAGTTCGATCTACCTGAGCAACACGCACCACGCCGAAGACCAGCCGGTTCATCTCACGCTGCGTGACGCGGCCGTGCCCGTAGCGCTCAATCTGCGCACCTATGCGGGACCTGAGAGCCGCTACTGCCCGGCGGGCGTGTACGAATTCCTCAAGAACGACAAGGGCCAGGACTACCTGCAGATCAACGCGCAGAACTGTGTGCACTGCAAGACCTGCGACATCAAAGACCCGACTCAGAACATCGTGTGGACCGCGCCGCAAGGCGGCGATGGACCCAACTACACCGCGATGTAGCCATGAACCGCTTTCCTTCCCCCCACCACGCGGCAGCGCCGCACGGAGACAACGAATGACCACGAACTGCACGCATCTCGACCAGATCCAGGAGGTCCAGCCCTCGGCCGCGGGCTGCGAGGACTGCTTGCGAACGGGTGGCCGCTGGGTGCACCTGCGCATGTGCCTCGCATGCGGCCATGTGGGCTGCTGCGACTCTTCGGAGCACAAGCACGCCACCGGCCACTTCCATGCGACGGGCCACGCTGTCGTGCGGTCCGCGGAGCCCGGCGAAGACTGGCGCTGGTGCTACATCGACAAGACGCTTGTGTGAGGCCTTCGCATGCAGCTGTGTGAGCGCCGGCATTGATGCCGCGCGTGCAACACCGACGTACCTCGCGCAGGGCTACCCGCACAGGGAAGCCAAACCTAGCATCGATCCGTCTCGCGATATTCGCGGACCGGCGCCCCAGTCGCCCTGGGGTGAAGGCCCTGGGGCCTTATCGGGACCCTCCATGACACATTGCACTCTCCTCCCGGCGGCATCGCCGACACCGTCCGCCATGGACCTCGCGTTGCATGGGGCTACATGAGCGTGTGCCTGGTGACCGTGGCCGCCGCCACCGCCATCGCGGGCGGCGCGACCGCCGCTGCCGAACTGAAATTGGCCACGGCGGCGACATCGGTGCCCGCCCCGCCTCAGGATATTTGCTCGGCCGCCGGCTCGCAACCCGCGCCGATGAAGCGGGTGTGCGCGAACACGCACACGAAAGATGCCGCTGCGTGCTGATCAGCGCGCCCGCCAACGACCTCACAACCTTCAGGACAAGCGAAGGCGACGCGCCTACGCCTTCGCTCAAGACCGGCTTCGCACCAAGTGCGAAGCACCTTCCCAGGCCACCCAACCCAAGGAATCAAGATGAAGAAACTCTCGCAACTCGCACGCGGCTTCGTGGCCGTCGGCCTCATGGCAATGCACCTCGCCACCCCTGCCACCGCGGCCACGCAAGCCACGTCCCCACAGCGGCCCACGGTCGTGCTGGTCCACGGCGCCTTCGCCGAGTCAGCCAGTTGGGACGGCGTGGTGCGCAACCTGCGGGCCCGCAGCTTTCCGGTCATCGCGGTAGCCAACCCGCTGCGTGGTGTGAAATCCGACGCGGCCTATGTCTCCGGCGTCGTAGGCTCGATCAAGGGGCCGGTCGTGCTGGTCGGGCACTCCTACGGCGGCTCGGTGATCTCCGCCGCCGCGCAAGACCAGCCCAACGTCAAGGCGCTGGTCTTCGTGGCGGCGTTCGCACCTGAGCCGGGCGAATCGGCGGCCGACCTCTCGGGCAAGTTCCCGGGCAGCACGCTCGGGCCCACGCTCGCGCCGCCCGTGACCTTGGCAGACGGCGGCAAAGACCTCTACATCCAGCAAGACAAGTTCCCCAGCCAGTTCGCCGCCGACGTCGCGCCCGGCGCAGCACTCCTGATGGCGGTGGCTCAGCGGCCTATCACCGAGGGCGCACTGGGAGAGCCGGCGACCGCTGCGGCATGGAAGACCGTGCCGTCGTGGTTCATCTACGGTGACCGCGACAAGAACATCCCGCCAGCCGCGCTGTCGTTCATGGCCGACCGCGCGAAGTCGATGAAGACGGTGGTGGTCAAGGGCGCTTCGCACGTGGTCATGGTGTCCAACCCGAACCCGGTAAGTCGCCTCATCGTCGAGGCGGCCGACGCGAAGGCGCCACGCCACTGAGCCAAGGCGCACAGTTCGGAGCAACCTGCAATGCATTGGTGCTCGCGGAGCAACACCGTGGTCCCCCCTGCCGGCCTACCGGCGCCGCGCGGCACTCACTACGCTTGACGGGCCGCCGCCGATGCCGCCGACGGCGATCCATCGCTCCAGGAGACCCGCCATGACATCCCCCCGACAGACATCAACACCGCCCACCAGAGCGCACACCGAACGAGGAAACTGGCGGTACCGGCTGCAGACCATCGCAAGCACAGCTGTCGTGATCGCCGCAGCTGCTGCTGGCTCTGTAGTCGCCGCCTCCGAAGCGCTGCAGGAAGCGCCCGGCGATGCAATCGGCGTCTTCTGCAGCGCGCTCGGCGTTGCCCTCGGTATTGGGCATGGGCCCGAAAAGGGGCAGCGATGAGCGCAGTCACGCCCACGGAGGCCGACGACGTATTCGACGCCACCGGCATCGCAGCTCGCGCAAGGCGTGTTGGCGACCCGGCACCCGACGTGACCCTGCCTGATGCAATGGGCCAACGGGTGCGTCTGTCGGACGTCTGGCGGCGTGGCCCCCTGGTGATCGTCTTCTACCGCGGTGGCTGGTGCAGCTACTGCAACCTGCAATTGCGGGCGTGGCAGTTGAAGGTGGCCGAACTCGAGCGCCTGGGCGCCACGCTGCTGGCCATTTCGCCGCAGACGCCTGAAAACTCATCGGACACGGCACAGAAGAACGCGCTCGAGTTCACGGTTCTGAGCGACTGCGAGCTCGAAGCGGCCAACGGCTTCGGACTGGCCTACACGCTGCATCCTGACGTGGTCGATTACTACGGCTCCGTCGGCACCGACATTCCCGTGCTCAACGGCAACGGGCAGTGGGTACTGCCGGTGCCCGCGACCTACGTGATCGACAACACGGGCGCCATCCGCTTCTCGCTGATCGAGGAAGACGCGCGCATGCGCGCGGAGCCGCTCGAGGTCCTCGCTGCCATTGAAGCGCTGCGGATGCAGGTCTAGCCGTCGCATACGCCCCCTTCCATCCAGCCCATGCGTCGCGGGCGCGGGGCCATCTGGCACCTGCGGCCCGCGCTTGCCCATTCCCGGGAGAGCCACCATGCACCTAGGTAAAACCTACAAAGTCACCGAATTCATCGTCTGGACAAGGCGCCAGATCTACCTTCTTCTTGCGGTCGGCATGCTGCCTGTTGTTCTCTACCAGGTGCTCGGCATGCGATGGCTCACCATTCCGTTGACGGTAGTAGGCCTTCTTGGCACGGCGACCTCGTTCATCGTCGGCTTCAAGAATGTACAGACCTACAACCGCACCGTCGAAGCGCAGCATCTCTGGACCTCGATCCTCGGCAGCAGCCGGTTCTGGGGCACCAGCGTGCGCGGCTTCGTGCAACGCCCCGGCGATGCCCGCGAACTGATCGCGCGCCACGTGGCGTGGCTTACCTGCCTGCGCTACGAGCTGCGCAGCCCGAGGCCGTGGGAGACGATGGAGAAAGCATCGAACGCGGAGTACCGCAACCTCTACCGCATCGCCGAGCGCGAGACGCCGCTGGGCGACGAGCTGCGCAAGCACCTCTCGGCGGAAGAACGCAGCCAGGTCGATTCGGTTCGGGACAAGGCCATGCAAGTGCTCTGGCTCCAGAGCCGCGCGTTGAAGCGCCTGCTCGACGAGGACGCCATCTCGCTCACGGCCTACATCGAGCTCAACAAGCCGCTGAAGGATTTCATCGACCAGCAGGGTCGCGCGGAACGCCTGAAGAATTTCCCGTACCCAAGGCAATACGCCGTCATCAACACACTGTTCGTTTGGGCCTTCTGCATTCTTCTGCCCTTCGGCTTGCTGAAGGAATTCGACAAACTCAACGAAGGTATCAGCGGGCTGATGCAGGGCGGCATGGTATGGCTGGTGATTCCGTTCAGCGCGACGATCTCGTGGATGTACACCTCGCTGGAGCAGGTCGGCGAGAGTACCGAGAACCCGTTCGAGGGGAGCGCCAACGACGTGCCGATCACGCTCATCGCGACAACCATCGAACGCGAGCTGAAGGCATTCATCGGCGAGTCCGACCTGCCAGCCCTGCCTGAGCCGGAGAACGAGATCATTCTTTGAGTCAGTGCGCACCACCGATTGGTGCGAATCGCTCAACATCGTGCGGCCGCGCGCATGCCTTCCGCCCGCCCGGTGCCAAACCTACGATCAAAGTGCCTCTCTCGCGAATTCTCGCTAGCCGGTACACCGGGCGCCCCGAACCCAGGCCTCCGCCACTTCCTCTCCAAGGACCAACTCATGACCCAACGCGTCAAATACACCGAGCAATCTCCCGTGATTTTCAAGAAGTTCGTTGAGTTTCTCAACGCCATCAAGGAAGGCACCATCGAGGAGTCGATTCGCAATCTGGTGTCGATTCGCGCCTCGCAGCTCAACGGCTGCACCTTCTGCCTCGACATGCACGTGAAGCAAGCCAAGATTCAGGGCGAGCGCGAGCTGCGCCTGTTGCATCTGGCTGCATGGCGCGACTCCACGCTGTTCATTCCACGCGAGCGCGCCGCTCTGACCTGGACCGAAGTGCTCACCAAGCTCCCCGAGCAGGGTGTGCCCGACGACATCTACGAGCGCGTGCGCACGCAGCTGTCGGAAAAGGAAATCTCCGACCTCACGTTTCTGGTGATGTCCACCAACGCGTGGAGCCGCTTGAACCTCGCCTTCAAGACCGTGCCGGGCTCGTCCGACAAGATCTTTGGCCTGGACAAGGCCAAGCTCGCCTGACCCCTCACTGAAAAGAAGGAAACCATCATGAAGATCGTTGTCATCGGCGGCTCCGGCCTCATCGGCTCGAAAGTCGTCACTAGGTTGCGCCAAGCCGGCCACGAGGTCGTGGCGGCATCGCCGGCCTCGGGCGTGAACACCATCACCGGTGAAGGCCTGGACGTAGCGATGGCCGGCACGCAGGTTGTGCTCGATGTGGCCAACTCGCCCTCTTTCGAGGACAAGGCTGTGCTCGAGTTCTTCCAGACCTCAGGGCGCAACCTGCTGGCCGCGGAAGCGAAGGCCGGCGTTCGGCACCACGTCGCTCTGTCGGTGGTCGGCACCGACCGGCTGAGCGAGAGCGGCTACTTTCGCGGCAAGATCGCACAGGAAGCACTCATCCGCGACGCGGGCATTCCCTACACCATCGTCCACTCGACGCAGTTCTTCGAGTTCCTCGGATCGATCGCACAGTCGGGCGCCGACGGCGACAACGTGCACCTCTCGCCCGCTTTCGTGCAACCGATTGCGTCGGACGACGTGGCCGACGCGGTGGCCGCATTCACAGTGGGCGTGCCGCTCAACGGCGTGGTCGAGATTGCCGGGCCGGAGCGCGTGCGCTTGTCGGACCTCGTGGCGCGCTACCTCAAGGCCACGAACGACCCGCGCACCGTGGTGCCCGACGTTCACGCACGCTACTTCGGCGCCGAGCTGAAGGACGACACCCTCGTGCCGGGTCCCAGCCCGCGACTGGGCGCGCTCGACTTCGCGGCCTGGTTCGCTCTGCCCAAGGCGCCGCGCTGATTTTCTGCTGACTGCGTGCCGAAGCCAGCGCCTCTGCTGCGTCCGGCCCCGATGAAGCCACCCTCGAACGGGCGTCCCCTCTCGTGCGGTGGTTGTCGCACGAGCCGCCGCGGCAGCGGCTGCCAGCCCGGCACGCAACCGCTGCAGACCCTGAGAACCCATGCCCAGAGCTGACATGACCGATACCGCCTCCCTCCCACCACCGATGGTTGCTTCGCCCGAGTTGCATGCGGTGCGCCGCGGCAGCTACCTGCTCGACCCTGCGCACACGCGCGTCCTGTTCAGCGTGTCGCACTTCGGCATTTCAACGTACTACGGTGAGTTTTTGCGCCCCGCTGGCGCACTCGACCTTGCGTCGGAGCAACTTGGCATGGGCGTCCTCGCGGTGTCGGTGCCCGTCGCGAACGTGTCGACCTCGAGCAGCGTGCTTGACGCCGAACTGCGAAGCCGGGACTGGCTCGATTCGGAACGTTTCCCGGACATGACGTTTACCTCGACCACGCCGCTGTCGCTGGCGCACCGCCGCTTCCTGGTGAGCGGCAAGCTGTCGCTGCACGGCGTGACGCGCGAGATCACGCTGGACGCCACTTTCGTGGGCGCCGGCATCAATCCGGTGAAGCAGGTCTACACGATCGGCTTCGATATTCGCGGCACGCTGCGTCGCAGCGACTACGGCGTGATGGCCGCACTGCCACAGATCGGCGAGGACATAGCTTGATCATCAGCGCCGCGTTCGAACTGCAAACACCTTGAGGACTCGACGATGAATGCCTTGCGAGCTATTGCGCTCATTCCCACTTTGCTTCTTCTCGCCTTCCATGCCGGTGCGCAGAACGTCGCCGCGGGCAAGCAGGCCTACGCCCAGTGTGCCGCCTGCCATTCGATAGACGGTAGCGTCGGCGTCGGCCCGAGCCTGCAGGGCGTGAACGGACGGCTGGCCGGCAGTGCCCCCGGCTTCCGCTTCAGCCGCGCCATGAAAGGCGCGGGCTACACGTGGGACGCGAAGACACTCGACGCCTACATCGCCAACCCGCAGAAGGCCGTGCCGGGCAACGTGATGCCTTATGCCGGGCTCGACGATGCGAAGCAGCGCGCGGATCTCATCGCCTATCTGGCCTCGCTTAAATAGCCAACGAGAAAACCGCCACACGATGCCCACCAAGCCGTCGCCCCTCATGCACTCGCTGCACGCGCCGCCGGTGACCCTCCTGGACCGGTACCACGGCGCGCAGTTCCAGCCGATCTACGAGACCAAGGTCACGGTCACCGGTGGCGAAGCGGCGCACGCGCGCGCCTCGGGCGTTGCGCGCTCCGACGACGGAGAACTCGACATCGCGCTGCGGCTCCCCCACGAGCTCGGTGGCAAAGGTGGCGGCACCAACCCGGAGCAGTTGTTCGCCGCCGCGTACGCGGCATGCTTCCACGGCGCGCTGGTATTGCTGGCAACGCGCAGCGGGGTTCCGCTGTCTGCGCCCGTGTCGAGGTGTCCGTGGTGTTCGGGCGCGATCCGATGGACGGGCTTTTCATGCTCACGGCCGACGTCGCCGTGTACCTGCCAGGCGTCGAAAAAAGCCTTGCCGAGCAACTGGTGCGCAGCACCGAGCGCTACTGCCCCTACGCGAAGATGGCTCGCAGCGGCATCACAGGCATCGTGGCGCTGGCACGCCCGGTGGCTGCACCATAACAAGGATTGACAGGCTTTAACTGGCCTTCACGGCGCCGTTTGCCCAAACTCGCTCCATGACTTCAGAAGGACCCGAGTTCATGGCAACACCGGCCCATACCCTCTACACCCCATCCTCGCCGCCGATCCAAGTGGCGATCGCGCACCACGACCCCTACGTGGCTACGGGCATCGCATCGCTGCTTCGCTGCAGCACCGATTTCGCGGTGCGGCCGTCAAGCGTGGAAGACGCCGACGTGCTCGTGACTGACTACGCCACCGGCATCCTGCGCGCGACACAACCGTCGTCGCGCCGTGGCAGGACGCCCGCCGCCGTCCTGGTGGTGACCGACCAGGAGCGCAGCTGGCAGATCCGCCGCGCGGTCGACGCAGGCGTTCGCGGCTACCTGCTGCAGGACTGCTCGACCGACGAGCTGTTGGATGCGGCCCGCAGCGTGGCCGCGGGCCGACGGTATCTGTCGCGCTCCGTCGCCGATCGACTGCTGGACACGCTGGTCCAAGCCATTCTCACGGCGCGCGAGCTCGAGGTTCTGCAGCTCATCGCGCGCGGCCTGGGCAACAAGGACATCGGCCGCCTGCTTGGCATAGGCGAAGGCACCGTCAAAACCCACGTGAAGGCGATCCTGTCGAAGCTCGGCGAGCCCACGCGTACCGGCGCGATCGCCGAGGCAACGCGCCGCGGCCTTTTGGCGGACGAAGTGCGCGCGCACGGCATCAACTCGCTCGCGGCTTGACCCTCAAGCACTTTACCCATTCATTTGCCATTGCCATGATCTCCTCCTCCAATCTCACCGTTCGCATCTGCCACGCAGACCCGCTCGTCATGGCCGGCCTCGTCGCGCTCATTGGTCAGGAGCCCGACTTCAACGTGCAGGCTGGCCCGCGCACCGACACAGCAGCGCACGCTGTCGACGTCGTCGTTGCGGACTATGCCTGTGCGCTCGGCCTGCTGGCCTCGGCGGACGCCAGCGCGCACGACCGCCCCTCGCCCCGCATCGTGGTCATGACACGCCGCGACAAAGAGGGCGAAGTCATGCAGGCAGTGCACGGTGGCGTGCACGGCTATGTGCTCCAGGACGCGAATCCCTGCGAGCTGATGGACGCGATCCGCCATGTGGCGCGCGGCGGTGCGCGCTACCTCTGCAAGCGCTCGGCGATCCTCTTCGGAAGCAGCCCTCCGCACACCTGGCTCACGGCCCGCGAGGAAGACGTGCTGCGCTTTCTCGTGATGGGCGACTGCAACAAGGGCATCGCCCGAAAGCTGGACATCTCGGCGAACACTGTGAAGGCGCATGTCTCGCGGATTTGCGAAAAGCTGCATGTGCGCTCGCGCGCGCAGGTGGCGGTCGAGGCGACGCAGCGCGGGCTGGTCCGTGCCTGAGGTCGCACGGGAGAGCGGCGCCAGCTTGTGGCGCTTCGGCTCCTTCGTGCTACATGAAGAGCAGCGCAGGCTCGAACGCCATGGCCAGCCGGTACGGCTGGGCTCGCGGGCGATCGGCCTCCTGCTCGAGCTGCTGAAGCGCGCGGGCGAAGTCGTCGACAAGAACCAGTTGCTGGCAGCAGTCTGGCCGGACGTTGTGGTGGAGGAAGCCAGCGTCCGCGTTCAGATGTCGATGCTGCGCAAGGCGCTCGGCGAGCCCGACGACGACAACGGCTGCGTCGAATGGATTGCGAACGTCCCACTGCGCGGCTACTGTTTTCTCGGCCGGGTACGCCGCGAGTTCGCGCAGACTGCCGATGCGGCAGAGGCGGCGGCCTCCGTCGAGGTCGCGCCCGCCGAACTGCCCGTTCGGTTCTCGGCGCTGATCGGCCGCGACGAAGAAATGACGCAACTGCTCGCGATGCTGTGCGACAACCGGCTGGTGACACTGGTGGGCGCCGGCGGCGTGGGCAAGACAAGCGTCGCCGTGCGCGTGGCTGAGCGCTACCGGGAGCGCCACGGCTGCGCGGTGCGCTTCATCGACCTCGCGCCACTGACCTCGCGCGACCATGTGCTGACCACCGTGGCGCGGGCAATTGGTGTGCGCGGCGGCGTGCCCGATGTCGAGCAGGCCGTCATCCAACGCCTGGAAGGCGAGGCGGCCCTGCTGCTGGTGGACAACTGCGAGCACATGATCGAGACACTCGCGCCGCTGCTGCACCGGTTGCTGGTGGCTTTACCGAACCTGCGCATCTTCACCACCAGCCGCGAAGTGCTGCGCGTCGAGGGCGAGCATGTGCTGCGGCTGCTTCCACTGGCGATCCACAAGGATGCCTTTGCCTCGCTGGCCCGTGCGCTGCAGTCGCCCGCGGTCGAGCTGCTGGTCGAGCGCGCGCGCGCGGCGGGTGCCGGCGTATTCGACGACGCCAGCGGCGGTGCGCTTGCGCGCATCTGCCGCCGGGTCGACGGCATTCCGCTGGCGATCGAGCTAGTGGCGGCGCGGCTGGGAACGCAGTCCGCGACCGACCTGGCCTTCAGGCTCGACGACCACATGCGGCTGCATTCGACGCTCGCAAGGGCCGCGCTGCCTCGACAGCGCACGCTTGCGGCAACGCTGGACTGGAGCATCGGCCTGTTGGGTGAATCGGAACTGCTGCTGTTTCGCAGGCTGTCGGTGTTCCGCGCGCATTTCGACGTCGAGGCCGCCCTCAGCGTTGTGGCCAACGAGCTGGACCCCGACATGGCCGCTGACGCGCTGATCTCGCTGGCCAGCAAGTCGCTGGTCGTCTACGACACCGAGCGCGAAGCGCGCGCCCCGTACCGGCTGCTCGACACCACGCGCAGCTACGCACAGGCGCTGCTGGTGCGAGCGGGCGAGCAGGAGCTGGTGGCGCGACGCCACGCGCGGCTCATGCTGGAGCTCCTGGGCAGCGCGGGCGCCGACCAGGCCACGCTGGATGCGCACGAATGGCTGCAGCGCTACGGGGCGCTGCTCGACGACGTTCGCGCGGCGCTGGACGCTTGCCTCACGCAGCAAGAGGACGCGGCCATCGCCGGCGCGCTGACGGTCGCCTCGGCGCCGCTGTGGTTCCGCCTGTCGGAGGTCGGCGAGTACCGAGATCGCGTACAAGCTGCACTGGACTATCTGCGCGCACAGCCGCAACCCGACCGGTTGGCCGCCGGCTGGCTGGAACTTGCGCTATACAACGCGCTGTGGCACACGGGCGGCTCCGTCGCCGACATGACCGAGGCGTGCGAGCGGGCGCTGGCGAGCGCGCTGGAATTCAAGGTCGGCACGCTCGAGTTCCAGGCCCGGTGGGGGTTGTGCGCGCTGAACGTGACGCGCGGCGACTACCCGTCCGCGCTTCGGCATGCGCAGCGGCTGGGCGCCTATGCCAGCGAGTCGGAAAGCGACGTGACGCGCAATCTGTCGCATCGCATGCTGGCGCTCGCCAGCTTTTTCTGCGGCGCCTTCGCCGACGCAAGAACCAACGCACAGGCCGCGATGGATGTCGACGGCGCAACGCGGCGCGGCCAGGGCAATACTTTCCAGCCCGACGCGCGGACCACGGCCATGGCCATCCTGGCGCGCACCCTGTGGATCGAAGGTGACGCGCCACTTGCTATGGCCACCGCCGTGCGCTGTGTGGAAGAAGCCGAGGCGCTGGGCCATGCGATGTCGCTTTGCGTCGCGTTGTTCTGGATCTGCCCGATGGCCATCTGGGCCGGCGAACGCGCGACTGCGCGCGAGTGGGTAGACACCCTGCTGCGCGAGACGCGCGCCAAGGGCTTCGACTACTGGCACGAATGGGCGCTGTGCTACGACGACGCGCTGAAGCTGGACGAAGTGAGCAACCGGGCCGCGCACATCCGGGAGGTCACGTTTCGGATGGCGAAGATGGACGATCCGCTGAGCGAAATGCTCGTCACATTCTGCGACGATTGGGTGGACGGCCGGCTCGTTGCGCGCGTCATGCGCGGCGGCGGACCGTGGAGCGCCGCCGAGGTCTACCGCGCCGCGGGCCTGCGCCATGAGCGGCAAGGCAACGACGCCGAAGCCGAGGCGCTGTACCTGCAAGCCCTGGAGGTCGCGCGCGCACAAGGCGCGGTTGCCTGGGAGCAGCGCGCGGTGGCGGCGCTCGCGGCGCTGCGGGACAAGGACATCGGGGGCATGCCCCGGCACGCGAGTGGGGGTGACAAGTCTTGTTGATCGGGCGCGCACCTTCCTGACCCAGCGAGCCGCGCCCGGCTCCCGGCGATGAGCGCGCACGAGCGGCGCAAGCCGGCCGATCTCCTCAGGTTGCCCCGGCAGCGCCCCCTGCGAAAGGGAGAGGCGCGCCTCTTCTCAATGCCGGCTGCCCCGCCACGGTTTCGCTCCTAACCTTGGAAGCATCCGCAGGGCGCTTGCGGTGTCACAAACGCCGGTGCCCGCACGTCTTCATGGACAAGACAGACGCAAGGCCCAGCCCGCGCCTGGCTTGCTCCAACCTAGCCGGACACCATGAACGACACAAACGACATCAACGAGATCTTCAACGAACTGCGGCCTCGCCTACACGGCATTGCATACCGGATGCTCGGATCGAAGGAGGAAGCCGAGGACCTGGTCCAGGATGCCTGGGTGCGCTGGCGCCAGTCGGCCAACGGCGCGGCCGATCAGGCGGTAGACAACCCGCAGGCCTGGCTGGTGTCGGTCGTCACGCACCTGGCAATTGACAGGCTGCGCGCCGCCAAGGTGGAGCGCGAGCACTACATCGGCATGTGGCTGCCGGAGCCCGTCATGCCCGATGTTTCTCCCTCGCCTGAAAAAATGTTGGAGCAGGCCGAAAACATCTCCATCGCCTTCCTCACCATGCTCGAGCGTCTGTCGCCGGAGAGCCGAGCCGCCTTTTTGATGCGCGAGGTCTTCGGTGCAAGCTACAGCGAGATTTCGCTCACACTGCGCAAGAGCGAAGCTGCTTGCCGCCAGTTGGTGCACCGCGCGAAGATGCAACTGCTCGAAAAGCGCAAGCGCTTTCGGGTCAAGCCCGAGGACCACATCCGTTTGCTCAAGGAATTCGCCGAGGCCGCGCGGCGCGGCGACATTTCGGCGTTGCGCACGCTGCTGGCCGACGACGCGGAGTTCGTCGGCGACGGCGGCGGAAAGGTACAGAGCTTCGGGGTGCCGCTGCGCGGCTCGGATCGCATCGCGCGGCTCTACTACGCCACCGGCCGGCGCTACGGCGCGCGCGTGCACATGCGGATCGCTCCGGTCAACGGCGAATGGGGCCTGCTGCGCTTCATCGACGGCGAACTGGAGTCGGTCCAGTCGTTCGAGACCGACGACGCAAAGATCCTGCGCATCCAGGCGCAGCGCAATCCAGAGAAGCTGGCGGCGCTGGCCGCCATCCTCAAGCGCGGCGGCGCAGTGGGAGCGCGAACGGGAGCAGGAACGGAGCCCATAACAAACCTTGACAGGCATTAACTGGCCCTCGCCCGGCCACGCGGGCAGAGTCCCATTTCATGAGGCGACCGCCACCGCGGTCCCCTGGAACCGAGACGCTGCCATGACCCTTCCCGCCCCACCCTTTGCCACGCCTTCCTCCCTCACGTCACGTGCGGACCCGCTCGCATCGAGCTTCGCCGCAAGCTACGCGGGCGTGGTCGCCTTCATCGCTGTCGTGGCCGAAGGCAGCTTCGCGCGAGCCGCCGACCGCCTGGGCATCGGTCGCTCGGCCGTGAGCCGCAGCGTGCAGAAGCTGGAAGACCAACTCAACGTACGACTCTTCACCCGGACTACCCGCAGCACCACACTGACGCGCGAGGGCGACCTCTTCTATGCCAACTGCCACACCGGTGTCGACCGGATCGTGCAGGCCGTCGAGGAGATGCGAGATCTGCGCCAGGGGCCGCCGCGCGGGCATCTGCGCATCAGCTCGGCGGTTGGCTTCGGCCGCCGCGTGGTGGCGCCACTGCTCGGCGAGTTCCGCCTCGCCTATCCCGACGTGTCGATCGACCTGCTGCTGAGCGACAAGCCGACCGACTTCACCACAGACCGGGTGGACGTCGCGTTCCGCAACGGCCGCATGGAAGACGCCCAGATCATCGCCAAGCAAATCATTCCGATGCAGATGCTGCTGTGCGCCTCGCCCGCCTACAAAGCGGCGCACGGTCTTCCCATGTCGATTGAAGATTTGCGCAACCATCGGTGCATCAATTTTCGCTTCGCGTCAGGCCGCGTCTTTGAATGGGAGTTCAAGGTCGCGGGCCAGACGACCAAGTTCGTACCGCCCTCGCAGCTCACCTACAACGACGCCGACCTGGTACTGCAAGCCGTACTCGACGGGCACGGCATCGCACAAATGGCGGGCTACCTGGTGTGCGATTCGCTGCGCAGCGGCGCGCTGGTGCCCTGCCTTGCGCAGCACGCGCCCGACGACCACGGCCACTACATCTGTTATCTGAGCCGGCAGCACTTGCCCACTCGCATGCGCGTGTTCATCGACTTCATGACAGCCCGCATTCGGGCGGCCGACCTTCAATGCCTGACGGACTTCGATTCGACGCACGCATCGGCCATTGGTGCGCTCTCAACAACAGCGTGAGTCCCGTTGCGGACCTACCGCCGCGCGCGAGCCAAACCTACGATCCATTTCACCCTATGGCACTCGCCCGTCGAGAGCAGCCGTTCATCAGACACAACCCGCTTGTTCAACTTCATTCGAGAGGAACCCCATGAAGCTCACCCAGACCCCCCTCGCGCCGCGACCTGCTCGCGACGAGCGCTGTCGTTGCCACCAGCACGCTCGCGCTCGGCCTGCACGACAGCGCCAATGCAGCCACCCCCAACCCATCCAACCCACAAAGCCGGAGCCCCCCGTATGACCAGCGACACCATCACCACCAAAGACGGCACTCGCATTTACTACAAAGACTGGGGCAGCGGCCCGGTCGTCACCTTTTCGCACGGCTGGCCGCTCAACGCCGACGCCTGGGATGACCAGATGCACTTTCTCGCGCAGAACGGCTTCCGCGCGATCGCACATGACCGTCGCGGCCACGGCCGTTCGACCCAGTCGTCGTCGAACAACGATATGAACGGGTATGCCGACGACTTGGCCTCACTGTTCGAGGCGCTCGACCTCAAAGGCGTGTCGATGGTCGGTCATTCGACCGGCGGCGGCGAAGTGGCGCGCTACATCGGCCGCCACGGCACGAAGCGCGTCGCCAAAACCGTGCTCATCGGTGCCGTCCCGCCGGTGATGGTCAAGTCGGCGTCGAACCCCGAGGGCCTGCCGCTGACGGTGTTCGACGGCATCCGTGCAGGCGTGGCCGCCGACCGTTCGCAGTACTACAAGGACCTGGCGCTACCCTTCTACGGGGCCAACCGTCCCGGCGCGAAGGTCTCGCAGGGCATCCTGGACCAGTTCTGGCTCTGGAGCATGCAAAGTGGCCAAAAGAACGCTTATGAATGCATCAAGGCGTTCTCCGAAACCGATTTCACCGAGGATCTGAAAAAGTTCGACGTGCCGACGTTGTTCATGCACGGCGAAGACGACCAGATCGTGCCCGTGCACGACGCGGCGAAGAAGGCAGCCAGGCTGGTGAAGGGCGCCAAGGAGATCTACTACCCCGGCGCGCCGCACGGTCTCACCGCCACGATGCAGGACAAGGTCAACGCGGATCTGCTGGCCTTCCTGCGCAGCTGAACGCCGTGTACTACGGCTCCAACCCCATGGGTGCGTCATGCTGAACCTTTTGCTGCAGACCACGATAGAGGGCGATCCCGACGACTGGAACATCTCGCGGTTCAGCCGCCTGGCCTCGTTCCTGTCGGGGCTGCGTGACAAGGACGGCGGCCTTGCGTTCAAGGTGACAGCCCGCGACCGCGCACAGCGCGGCAAGCCTGACCCCGTGCTGTCGACGCTGCACGATTCGGAATTCGACCAGCTTTGGCTCTTCGCAGTCGACGGTGGCGACGGCTTGACCGACGAGGATTGCATGGGCATCAGCCAGTTCCGTCGTGCCGGCGGCGCCCTGATGGTCACCCGCGACCACATGGACGTGGGCAGCTCGATCTGCACCCTCGGGGGCATCGGGCTCGCGCACCACTTTCACAGTCGCAATCGTGAGCCCGACGAAGGCCGTCACTGCATCGACGACACCTTCGCAGCGCACATCTCGTGGCCCAACTACCACTCGGGCGCCAACGGCGACTTCCAGCGCGTGCGCTCGGTGGGAAGTATTCATCCAGTGATGCGCGACCGGCAGTCGGCGACCGGCGTGGTGCAGTACCTGCCGTCGCATCCGCACGAGGGTGTGGTCAGCGCACCGCCCAACGACTCGAGCGGCCGCGTGATCGCCGAAGGACAAAGCGCGGTCTCCGGGCGGCGCTTCAACATCGCCGTGGCCTTCGAGCGTTCCGAGCACGGCGGGCGCGCCATCGCGCAGTCCACCTTCCACCATTTCGCCGACTACAACTGGGACCCGGCCTGCGGCTGCCCCTCGTTCGTCAGCGAGTCGCCCGGCGAGGGCATCGCCGGTTTTCCCGAGGCGCTCCGGTCGACCAGGCAGTACGTCAGCAACATCGCCTTCTGGCTCAACGCCTGAACACACCATGCACAACCAGCTCCGGATCACCACCTCCGACGGCGCCTTCATAGCGTATATCGCCCGCCCGCGGGTCCTGCCGGCGCCGGCCGTCGTCGTTATTCACGAAGTGTTCGGCGTGAATGCCGACATGCGTCAGTCCTGCGATGAACTCGCGGCGAAGGGTTACCTAGCGATCAGCCCTGACCTGTTCTGGCGGCAGGAACCCGGCGTCGACATGACCGACCAGACCGAGGTCGAGCGCGCGAAGGCACTGGCGCTGTACAACGCGTTCGACCTCGACGCCGGCGTGCGTGACATCGTCGCCACGCTGGAGGCAGCACGCGCACTGCCTGACGCGACAGGCCGGGTCGGGGTTGTCGGCTACTGCCTGGGCGGGCTTCTGACCTATTTGACAGCCGCGCGCGTCGGCGTCGACGCGGCGGTGGCCTACTACCCCGGCAACGCCGACAAGCACCTCGAGGAGGCCGGCGGCGTCCACAGCCCGATGCTGATTCATCTTGCTCAGGAGGACGAGTACATTCCGGCCGAAGCACAGCAGAAGATCACCACAGCGCTGCAAGATCTCTCGCAGGTCCAGGTCTACAACTACCCTGGATGCCACCACGCGTTCGCGCGGCATCGTGGCATCAGCTACGACGCCGAAGCGGCCGCGCTGGCCAACGGCAGAACCGATGCGTTCCTGGCGCTGTACCTGAAGAAATCCTGAACAATTCCTTTGCGCAAAAACAGCCGGCGTCGCGAGACGCCGGCTGTTGCTGCTTACTCCAGCGGCTGGTCCGAAGGCGGCGTGCGCATGCCCACCGCCAGGCGGTTCCACGCATTGATGGCGGCGATGGTCCAGCTCAGTTCCACGATCTCCTGGTCGTTGAAGTGCTTCTTCAGCGCTTCGTAGGCCGTGTCCTGATCGCCGTGCTGGTCGGCCAGGCGCGTGAGCACTTCGGCCCAGGCCAGGGCCGCGCGTTCGCGCGCATCGTAGAAGCTCACCTCGCGCCAGGTCGAGAGGCTGTTCAGGCGTTGCCAGGTCTCGCCGTGCTTGCGCAGGTCACGCGCATGCATGTCCAGGCAGAAGGCGCAGCCGTTGATCTGGGAGACGCGCGTTTGCACAAGTTCCATCAGCGAATGGCCCAGCGTCGATTTGGCGAGCGAGCCGTTGACGCCGGCCATCGCCTGGTAGGACTTGGGAGAAATTTCGGTCCAGGGCAGTCGGGGGTGGTTCATGTCGTTCCTTTGTGAAGGGTTCAGTGAGAGGGTGGGTGCTGCTTCGCAGCGGGCGGCCGCATCGGGCGGGCCACCTGAATCCACGTTAAGTGCCAGGCCACATGTGCACAGCGGCCGATGGTTCGGCAAAGGCCTCTCTCTTTTGCAGGGTCCGCGCAAGGCGGCGACAATCCGCGCAACACCCCGCGTGCCCACCCCGATGGAACCTCACCATGCTGCGCCTGTATGACAGCCGTCTCTCCGGCAACTCGTGGAAGATCCGCATCCTCCTGAGCCAGCTCGGCCTGCCCTACGAGCGCGTCACGCTGGACATCGGCAAGGGCGATACCCACGAGCCGGACTTTCGCGCGATCAGCCGTTTCGAACGCGTTCCGGTGCTGATGCTGGAAGACGGGCGGCCGGTCGTCGAGTCGGGCGCCATCCTGCTGTACCTCGCGCAGGGCACACCCTACCTGCCCGACGATGGGTACCTTCGCGCCGAAGTGCTCAGTTGGCTCTTCTTCGAGCAGGCCGACCTTCAGAAGAACATCGCCACGCCACGTGTGCTGCATCTGTACGGCATGGCCGACGACAGACAACAGGACATCGCGCGCTTCCACGCCGAGGGCTACCTGGCGCTGGAAAAACTCGACCGTTGGCTGCACGAGCGCACCTGGCTCGTGGACGAGCGCTACACCATCGCGGACCTGGCCGCGTCCACCTACGTGTCGCTGGCCGCGCAAGGCGGCTATGCGATGTCGCGCTTCGCCGGCATCGGCGCATGGGTCACGCGCGTACAGGGGCAGCCGCGCTGGGTGCCGCTGATCCCTGAGGCCGCCGCAGCGTCCGAACTCTGACGCGCACCAACGCATCGTTCGGATTTTCGGGACCGAGCGTGCAAGCTTTGACGCCTTCTCACTCGACACCAGGCTACCTACGATTCGGCTGTCTTCAACACGCTTGAAGGCAACCCCGCCGATCGACAGTTGGTGCGCCTGCAGTACAGGCCGATGAGAGGAACGTGATGACGCCCCCCGCCCCATTGATGGACATGACAGCCGCCGCCCGCGCCGCCGTGCAGGACCCCCACCGCACGACCCTGGTGGGCCGCGACGCGAACCCGCGCTTCGAACTCTTCCACGCAGCCAGTTCGCTGTGCTCGCAGAAGGTACGCACGGTGCTGCATGAGAAGGCACTGCCCTACCGCTCGAACGACATGCTCATCCTGAGCACGATGGGTACTGACGGACTGGTCCCCGCCGAGCACTACAGCCCCGCCTACATCCGGCTGCGCCTGTTCGCGGGTCGCGAGCTGGGCCGCGCCTTCGTGTCGGGATACAGCGGACGCACTTCCGTGGAAAGCGAAGGCTTCGACCCTTGCGTCGTGCCGCTGCTGGTGGACTATGAAGCCGGCCGCGTGATCGCCGATTCGCAGCGCATCTGCACCTACCTGGACGCGGTTTCTCGCCAGCCGCTGCAACTGGTTCCCGACGAACCCCAGGCGCGCGGCGAAGTGATGCGCCAGGTCGGCATCGTCGACAGGATTTCCAACGGCGCGCTGCTCTATGGCTTCCACCCCGATGCGGACCTGAGGCCCGACCCGCTCAAGGCATCGATGCAGACGGTGTACGACTACAAGGTCATGGCGCTCGAACGCCTGATCCAGGAAAACGCCGACGAGCCCGAGCTCGTGGCGGCCTATCGCGCCAAGATCGTGAAGGAGACCGGGGGCAAGAAGGTCTGTCACGACCCCGCCTTCCAGCGCGCCGCGCGCGAGCATACGGGCGCGCTGCTGGCGGACCTGGAGCGCGATCTCGCGGCCGGGGCTTTCGCGTTCACCAACGGCCATCTCTTCTCGCTGGCCGACGTGCTGTGGGGCGTGAACCTCGTGCGCATCAACTACCTCGGCCTCTCTTCGATGTGGGACGCGTTGCCTAACGTGGCGCACTACTTCGACGCGCTTTGCAAGCGGCCCTCACTGTGCAAGGAAGCCATCGGCGCGTCGATCGCCTCGATGCCGCCCTCGCGCTACATGGACGCCGTGGCGGACTGCACGGCAGTCGCCGCCGCCTGAGTTTCAACAGCGTTTCCGAGCTTCCGGTCTCGCGGCGTTCGACGCCGCGAGGGGAGGCGCTCGTCTTGCGTTTCCATCCATCGTCTTTCTGAACCGGAGCCCACGTGAACGCCTTTACGGACAACGTCGCGCAGCCATCCAGCGTGATCCCCCGTGCGCCGGGCCTTCGCCGTGCGCTCGAAGCGCTCGCCGGCGGGCGCATCACGGTGTCCGGGCTGGTTGAGCAGGCGCTCGACGCGGCAGAGTCAGCCCAGCGCACGCTGCATGCGTTCGCCGCCATCGACTGCGAAGGTGCGCTGCGTGCGGCCCGGGAGAGTGAGCAGCGCTATGCGGAAGGCAGGGCGCGGCCGCTCGAGGGGCTGGCCATCGGCGTCAAGGACCTGATCGACACGCAAGGCGTTGAAACCAGCTATGGCTCGGCCGCGTGGAGAGGTCATGTGCCGTCCGCCGATGCCGAGATCGTGTCATCGCTGCGTGAGCAAGGCGCCATCATCATCGGCAAGACCACCACGCATGAGTTCGCCTGGGGCGTGACCACGGCCAGCGCGACTTTTGGCGACACCCTGAACCCGCTGGACCTCACGCGGATTCCCGGCGGCTCCAGTGGCGGCGCGGCAGCGGCCATCGCCTATGGCGCCGTGGCGGCCGGTCTGGGCACGGACACCGGCGGTTCGGTGCGGATACCGGCGGCGCTGTGCGGCGTTGCCGGCTTCAAGCCGAGCTACGGAACCCTGTCCACACGCGGTGTGTTTCGCCTGGCGCCCACGCTGGATCACCCCGGCCTGCTCGGAGAAACGGTCGACGACATCGTCGTCCTTGCGGGCGCGCTGCGCATCGACGTGCCGCAGGGAAAGGCGCGTGCGGCCGCACGCCTGGGCGTCGTCCGCGAGATCGCGCCCGTGCCGGTCAGCAACGAGGTGGCCGGGGCCTTCGATGCCGCCGTCGCCCTGCTCGCCCAGGGCTTTTCCTGCGACATGCTCGACGGCACCGCGCTCGACGGCACCACGCTGTTCGACGGCGTGCAGCAGGCCTTCGCACACCTCGTGCTGACCGAAGGCGGAGTCGGGCACTTCAGGCACAACGACGCGCAGCGCATCGCCGCGCTCTACGGCCGCGAAACCGTCGACCGGCTGGAGCGCGCGAAGACGATCACGCTGGGCGACTACGCGCTTGCGCAGCAGACGCGACGCGACTTCACCGCGCGCCTGCACCGCGCCATGTCGGCGGTCGACTTTCTCGTGTTGCCGACCTGCCCCTGTACCGCACCACGCGTGGGCGAGAGCTCGATCGCGATCGGAGCCTGGACTGGGACGGTGCGCGAGGCGCTGATGACCTACACCGCGCCGTTCAACGTGGCCGGCTTTCCCGCGGTTTCGATCCCGCTCCCCGTGCGTGGCGGCCGGTTGCCCGCGGCGCTGCAGGTCGTGGCCAAGCCCGGCCGCGATGGCGCGCTGCTGCAGGTCGCGCGGCAGATGGAGTTGGTGCTGCGCGGCACCGAAGCGCCAAGGCGCTGACAGCTTTCACATCAACACAACCAGGAGCACCACGTGAACGACATCCCCGACACCACCGGCACTTCGGGCCCGAAGCCCGGCGTCACCCCCGAAGGCCAGACCCCCTATAGCGCATGGATCCAGACCGACACGCTGCATCAGCTGCAGCGCACGGTCAGCGACCATCCTGGCGAGCACGCGTGGATCGTCCATGTGCAGGTTTCCGAGCTCTACTGGATGCTCATCATCAAGGAGATGCAGACGGCTCAGCGCTTTCTGCGCGTCGACAACCTGCCGCAGGCCTATCGCGCGCTGCTGCGCATCGTCGGCCACCAGGCGCCGCTCGAGGCCATCTGGCGCTCGATCGACTGGATGACGCCCAACGACCTGCTGGCCATCCTGTCGCGCGCCGTGGCAACGCACGGCAAGGACACCGCGCTACAGGGATGGACTTATCGGCAGATGGTCTACCTGCTGGGCATCAAGCAGGCGGTACACCTGCAGCACTTCGAGCCGCAGCCACCGCGTTGGGCGCAGCTCAACCAGACGCTGGCCGAGCCGAGCCTGTACGACGACGTGCTCGGGTATCTGCAGCGTCGAGGATTGAACGTGCCCCCCGCGCTGCTCGCGCGCGACCTGAGTGCACCCTACACGCCCAGCCAGGAGGTCGAGCAGGTGTGGCGCGACATCTACGCGGACGCCGACAGCCGCATCGAACTGCAGCAGCTCGGCGAGACGCTGGCCGACATCGCGGAGGGCTTTTGCAACTGGAAGTATCGCCACCTCATGGCCACGCGCCGCACCTTCGGCGCGCGTCCGGCGTACTTCGGCTCCGAGGGCGTCGCATGGCTCGCACCCACGCTCGAGGAAATTCCCTTCCCGGAGCTCTGGTCCGCGCGCACCTTCATCGGCAACCCGCCGCCCGTGTGCCCGCACATGGCTCGCCAAGGCCGGTGAACCGGCTCGCCGGCCCCGATCGTTCGCGTTTTCGGGACCGAGCGTGCAACCAAAGAGGGCTTCTCAGCGCCGTGCGGCGTACCTACGATTTCCTCGAATCAGATCCCCAAACCATAGAGAGACAAAAAACATCATGTCAGCCAACCTGTTGATGGAGCCCACGGAAATGCACACGACGCCGTATATCGATGACCTGATCCTGGAGCGGCGCAGCAAGCGCGGCTTCACCGACCAGCCCGTTCCGCTCGACATGGTGAAGGACATTCTCTCGGCGGCGAAATACGCCCCGAGCTCGAGCAACACGCAACCATGGCGCTGCTATGTCGTGACCGGCGAAGCGCGCAAGCGCGTCACCACCGCCGCGGTGGAGGAGTTTCGTGCCAACCACGACAAGCTGGCGCCGGAGTACCCGTTCTTTCCTCAGCCGCTGCACGACCCGTTCGCCACGCGCTTCAACACCTTTCGCGGCCAACTAGGCGATGCGCAGGGCGTGCACCGCAGCGACAAGACCGGGCGCATGCGCGACGTGGAGCGCCAGTTCCTGTTCTTCGATGCGCCGGTCGGCATCATCTTCACGATGGACCGCCAGCTGGAGTGGGCCAGCCTGCTGTGCTACGGCTGCTTCCTGCAGAGCGTGATGCTGGCAGCCAAAGGCCGCGGCCTGGACACCTGCCCGCAACAGATCTGGTCGCTGCAGCATCACGTACTGCGCGCCGAACTCGGCATTCCCGCAGGCGAGATGGTGATCGCGGGGATGTCGATGGGCTGGGCCGACAACAGCCTGCCCGAGAACCGCATGACGCTGCAAAAGCTGGAGCTCGAGCACTTCGCTTCGTTCATCCAGCAGTAACCCCGCCATTGCACCGCCGCGAAAGTGGCTGCATTCATTCGCATCAACGAAAGGTTTTTCCCATGTCGATCATCAAGGGCTTCCACCACCTGACTGCCTGTGTCAGCGGCGCACAGGAAGACGTGGACTTCTACGTCAAGCTGCTTGGCCAGAGTCTGGTCAAGAAAACCGTCCTCCTGGACGGCGAGGACCCCGTCTACCACCTCTATTACGGCAATGCGCAGGGCGACGCCGGCACGCTGGTGACTTCGTTTCCCTTCAAGCAGAAAGGCGTCAAGGGCCGCCGCGGCTCGGGGCAGATCCGCGTCATCAACTACTCCGTGCCCGCAGGCTCGCTGGACTTCTGGCGCGAGCGCTTTCGCGCCCACGGCGTGAGCTTCGACGAGACCGTGGTCGAGCGCTTCGGCGAGCAGCGCCAGCGCTTCCAGCACCCATGCGGCATCGAGTTCGATCTGGTGGCTTGCAACGGCGACAAGCGTCCACCGTGCTCGACCGACGACATCCCCGCGCAATACGCGATCCGGGGCGTGCACAGCATCACGCTGTCGCTGCGCGAGGTAGAGGAATCGATCATCTTCATGCAGGACGCGCTGGACTTTCGCTACGCCGACGACGACGGCCCGCACCACCGCTTCGAAACCGCGGACGGCGCGCCCGGCACCATCGTCGAGTTTCTGCACGAGCCCGACAGGCACCAGGGTTCGTCGATCTACGGCGAGGGCACCATCCACCACGTGGCCTTCGCGGTGGACAGCGTCGAGCAGCAGATGCAGATCAAGGAGAAGCTGATGTCGATGGGCCACATCGACACCTCCGAGTCGGTCAACCGCAACTACTTCCGCTCGATGTATTTCAAGATGCCCGGCGGCGTGATGTTCGAGGCGGCCACGACCGACATCGGCTTCGCGATCGACGAGGAGCCCGGCCACTTCGGCGCCGAGTTCCAGCTGCCGCCGTGGCTGCGCGAGCGCAAGGACGAGCTGCTCGGCCGCCTGGAGCCGATCGCGATCTGAGCGCCGCGCGGGGCACCGCCGCCCCGCTTCTTCAACTCCGCACGCTCTTGCCCACCGAACGCCCGGGGGGCGAAGACTTTCTTTTGTTTCAACACACAGGTTACCCATGTCCAAACCCAAGGTCCTCATCGCTTTCCATTCCCGCAACAGCTCCACCGAGCTTCTCGCCCAGGCCATCGCGCAGGGCGCAACGGCCGAGGGCGCCGAAGTGCGGATGCGCCGCGCCCGCGAATTCGTCGGCCCGGAAGTCATGCGCCAGGTGCCCGGCTGGGCTGAGCGCGCCAGCGAGATGAACGCGAAGTACGAAGCCCCGACCGAAGCCGATGCCGACTGGGCTGACGCGATCATCTTCGGCACGCCCACGCGCTTCGGCTCCATCGCCTCCGAGCTCAAGGCCTACATCGACTCGCTCGGCGGCCTCTGGTTCCAGGGCAAGCTCAACGGCAAGGTGGGCTCGGTCTTCGGCTCTACCTCGTCGACGCATGGCGGCAACGAGTCGACGCTGCTGTCGCTCTACGGCCCCATGGCCCACCTCGGCCTGATCATCGTGCCGCTGGGCTACGCCGACGCCTCCATGTTCGCCGCAGGCACACCCTACGGCGCGACTCACGTCTCGCACAAGGACTCGGTGATGCCCGGCGCCGAGCAACTCGCCGTCGCCGCTTACCAGGGCCGCCGCGTCGCGTCGACCACCAGGGCACTGCGCGCCGCGCAGCCGGTCGCCGAAGTTGCCTGAGGCATCGCCGCGGCAATTTCCCGACGCAGGCTTGCTGCGGGGCATCTTGCGCGGCGCTCCTCTGGCGCTATGCTTGCGCCAGCCGTGCCGCGCTCCGCGGCATTTTTCTGCCTCTTGCCCTGGCCGCCGATGCTGGATCTGAAGGATGTGTACTACTTCGTACAGGTCGTCGACCGAGGCGGGTTCACGGCCGCAGGTGCCGCACTGCGCCTGCCGAAGTCGACACTGAGCCATCGCGTCCAGGAGCTCGAGAGCTACCTGGGCGTGCGCCTTCTCAACCGGACCTCGCGCCAGTTCGGCATGACCGACATCGGCAAGGAGTTCTACGAGTACGCGGTGGCGATGCTGCACAGCTCCGACGTCGCCGAGGAAGCGGTGCGCCAGCGCCTGACCGAGCCCAGCGGCGTGATCCGGCTGACGACAGCCGTCGAGATTGCCCAGTTCGCCTTGCGCGAGGTACTTCCAGTCTTCCTCAACCAGTACCCGAAGGTGCGCGTGATCGAGATCGCGACCGACCGCTACGTGGACATCGTGGGCGAAGGCTTCGACCTGGCAATCCGCGGCCACACTGCCCCGCTGCAGAACTCCACGCTCGTGCAGCGCGCGCTCTCCGACGTGCCGTGGTACCTGTTCGCGAGCCCCGCCTACCTGCAGAAGATGGGCGTGCCTGAAAGCCCTGCCGACCTGGCGCAGCACGCAACCATCGCGATGGTGCGAAACGGCCCCATGCAGTGGCCGCTGCGAGGGCCGCACGGCGAAGAGGTGGTCATGCCCATCGACCCGCGCTTCCAGAGCAACAACATGGTCGCGCTGAAGGAAGCGGCGTGCGCCAACCTGGGCATCGCGGCGCTGCCGGGCTACATCTGCCGCTCGGAACTGAGAACCGGTGCGCTGCAGCAGTTGCTCCCCGACTGGTCGGCGGCGGACGCGCGCATCTCGGCGCTCATTCCGTTTCGCACCGGGCTGCTGCCGGCGGTGCGTTCGCTGGTGGATTTCCTGGCTGTGGAAATCCCGGTGATCACGGCGTTCGACCACCCATCGCGCTCCGCGTAGGCCGCCTCGCGCGGCGGGCCGCACGAGCCCGTCGTCGTCCATGCACATGGACGCTGCGTTTGCCGAACGACGGCTTGTGGCCACTGTGCCGCCGACCTATCTTGTGGGCTCTGAAATACAAGAGCCGGATCGACATGAATCACTTGAACTGCTTGCCGCAAGAAGGCGTCTTCTGGGGACGCCACATCCTGCAGGGCGCCGTCGCGCGGCTGGGCGACCACGACATCCAGCGACCGATCACGTTCACGGTCGAGCCGCTGGCCAAGCTGCACCGTACCTGCGTGCAACCCAACCTGAAGCAGGACGCGGGCACCTTCACGGACCTTCCGGCGCATGTGCCCGACATCGCTGTGCAGAACGGGCTTGAGGCCTGCCTGCAAGCCGGCGCCGGATCCATCCTTGCGCTGGGCGGTGGCTCGGTGCTCGACGCGGCAAAGGCGGTGTCGCACCTGCATCATGAGAAGACCGGGCGCTACCTGCCGATCGCAGCCCTGCCGACCACGCTGTCCGGTTCCGAGTTCTCGCACTACTTCGGCATCACGGAGACCGACGGGCCGCAGAAGTTCAAACGCAGCTACGCAGTGCGAGAGACTGTGCCCAAGGTGGTCGTGATCGACCCTGTGCTGCTGCTGGACACGCCGCGTGCGCTGCTGCTTTCCTCCGCCGTCAAGGGCATGGATCACGCGGTGGAGGGTATGCGCAAAGTCACGAAAGAGCATCCGCACGCGGTCATGGCGGCGAGCGGCCTGGCGCGCTTTCTTGCCGTGCTGCAGAAGTGGCCGAATGCCCTGTCGACGCGCGAGGCAATCGACCAGGGGTTGGTGACGCCCGATGACTTGTTGCAGCTGCAGTTGGCTGCGTGGCAGTGCTACTTCTCGCCTGCCTCGGTCATCTATGGCCTGAGCCACCGTATCGGCCACATCCTGGGCGGCACCTTCGGCCTGCCTCACAGCGCGACCTCATGCATCACGCTGGCCCCGGTGATCCGCGCGTGCGCGGACTTCTATGGCGACAAGCTGGGCATTTTTGCGCCGAGTTCATCGGACGCGGCGCGCGGTGAAGACGCGGCGGCCCAACTGGCCGACCGGATCGCAAGCGTGGTGAAGTCGCTTGGCTTGCCGGACCGCATCGGCGCCTTCGACCTCGACATCGCGCGGCTCCCTGAAGTGGCCAGGCTGTTGAAGCAGAACTACCCCAACGAGGTCGCGGACCTGGGCAACAACGCGAGCGTGAAGCTCGACACGCTGCTCGAAAGCCTCTGGTGATCTGAACGTTCACCGGCCAAAGAGGGGCCCCTGAAGCCTCTCTTCTGGCGCATCCGCTCGGCGCCGGGTTTCTCTACGCTCGACTTGCGACAGGCACAACCGCCTGCGTTCAATTCAAAACGTCAGCCCGGCTGCCATTCACATGATCGACGCCCTCCCTTGCCCGGCCTTCCTCAGGCCATCGCTCCATCTCAAACGCCGCTTCACGCGTGCTTTCATCGGTGCAGCCATCTGCCTGTGCCACTTCCCAGGTGCCTCTGCACAGGAGGCATTCAAGCCCTCTTCCGTCTTCGTGCAGGCCGGCTCGGCACACGGCACGCGAACGCTGACGGCCGGCCTCACCTGGGACTTGCCCTACCGATGGACACTCGGCACCGGCGCGCTCGGTAGCTACCTCGAAGCCTCGTACGCATACTGGAACATCTCGTCGCAGGACCGGGTCGGTCTCTCGCAGTTGTCGCAACTCGCGGTCGTGCCCGTGCTTCGCTGGCGTCCCGACGACGGCGCGTCGCCCTGGTTCGCCGAAGCGGGCGTAGGGCTCACGGCGACCTCATCGGTCTACCGTACGCGGCAAAAGAGCTTTTCCACGAACTTGAACTTCGGCACCCATCTGGCAATCGGCCGAAGCTTCGGCGACCGGCGCGAACACGAGATCGCCTTGCGCATCGAGCATTTCTCGACGCGGGCATCAAGCACCCGAACCCCGGCGAAAACTTCATTCAGCTGCGCTACGCGCGGCGCTTCTAGCCGGGCATGCCCTCCAAAAGAGGCAGGCGCACCTGCGACTACCAGAGACTGGCACGCGAGCGTTCAGCGGGCACAGTCGTCCGTGAGAAAGACCGACGCATCGCGTCCGCGATGTGCAACCCGGCCCCGCACGGCAGGAGCCCTTTGAAGGAAAGAAACATGTCCGCATTCGGAAAAACTGGAAAACACCTGCTGCTGGCCTGCGGCGTGGCACTGGCGCAGCACGCGATGGCCGCGCCCGAGGCCGTCGTGACGCCGCTGCTCACGCGCGACCTGCCCAACATTCCGGGCAAGGAAGTGCTGATGATCAACGTGGACTACCCGCCGGGCGCCGTCGACCCGGTGCACCGCCACGACGCACATGCGTTCGTCTACGTGCTGGAAGGCTCGATCGTGATGGGCGTCAAGGGCGGCAAGGAGGTCACCCTCACCAAGGGACAAACCTTCTACGAAGGGCCGAACGACATCCACACGGTGGGCCGCAACGCCAGCAGCACGCAGCCAGCCAAGTTCATCGTGACGCTCATCAAGGACAAGGGCATGGACTTCTTCATTCCGGTGAAGTAAGCCCCGCGGGCCTTACGGCCCGCCCGGCCGCCGTTCGGCCAGGTAGCGCGCCGGCGGCTTGCCCATCGTCTTCCTGAACATAGCGATGAACCCGCTCACCGAGTCGTAGCCCAGCTCGCCGGCCACCTGCTGTACCGGCATGCCCGAAGAGAGCCACTGCAGCGCCACGATCAGGTGGAGCCGCTGGCGCCAGCGGCCGAAGGACATGCCGGTCTCCTGCAACACCAACCGCGTGAAGGTACGCTCGCTCATGGCCAGGCGCGACGCCCACTGCGCGGTGCTGGTGCGGTCGGAGGGGTCCTGCATCAACGCATCGACCATGCGGCGCAGGCGCGGTTCGTCCGACACTGGCAAGTGCATCGATTCCGAAGGTGCGCGCACGAGCTGGTCCAGGAGGACCCCGTGCAGGCGCTCCGTCTCGGCGCCCTGCGGCTCTGGGAGGTCCGCGAGATGCAGGACCAGTTCGCGCAGCAAGGGGCTTATTCCCAGCGCGCAGCAGGCTGACGGCATGGACGCCGCATCTTGCGCAACGAACAGAAAGCAGACGTCTGCATCGGCCGTGACGCGATTGCCATGCGGCACACCGCCCGGTATCCAGAGGCCGCCATGCACGGGCGCCATCCACAGCGCACCGGGCACTTCGCAGGTCATGGCGCCACGCGCGACCATCACCAACTGGCCCTGCGGGTGCGCATGCATCGCCAGCGCCTCGGGCTGCCCGCGCGTGCGGATCCGGAGCGCCGCGGCCGGCGACGCCATCTTGTCGAACTCGAAGCGCCAGGGGTGGGGATGGTGCGTGGTCACGCCCTCGATTTGACCGGATTTGCCAATCATCTGTCGGTCGGCTGGCATCGAACATGGCACGCGATCGATAGATTCATAGCCCACGCAGCCTCACTTCAAACACCATGCATTCCTCGACGCCGGTATTGCGCCTGCACCGCCCCGCGCTTCTCATCGCCGGCATTCTCCTCATCGCCGCCAGCCTGCGGGCACCGATCACCGCGCTCGGCCCGTTGCTCGAACCCATTCGCGCGAGCTTCGGACTCAGCGCCTCGCAGGCCGGCCTGCTGACCACGCTGCCGCTGTTGGCCTTCGCCGTGGTGTCGCCGGTGGCGGCGCCCGTTGCGCACCGCTACGGCCTCGAACGCGTGCTGTTCGCCGCGCTGATGTTGCTGGTCGCGGGCATTGGCGTGCGCTCGACGGGCACCGCAACGGCGCTTTACACGGGAACGTGCGTGATCGGTGGCGCGATCGCCATTGCCAATGTGCTGCTGCCAAGCCTGCTCAAGCGCGACTTTCCGTACCACGTGGCCAAGCTCACGGCCTGCTATGCGCTTGCGATGATTGCCTCCGCGGGCGTGATGTCGGCCGTTGCGGTACCGCTGGACCGCGCGCTCGGCGCGGGTTGGCCGGCCTCGCTCGCCACCGTCGTCCTGCTGCCGCTGGGCGCGGCGCTGCTGTGGCTGCCGCAGTTGCGCTCGCGCACGGTGTCCGCACCTGGCCTGTCGCCCGGCAAGCCACGCGCATCGGTCTGGAAAGCGCCGCTGGCCTGGCAGGTGGCGGCCTACCTGGGCCTGACCTGCTTCATCTATTTCGCCGCCATCGCGTGGCTGCCGTCGATCCTGCAGGAAGCGGGTGATTCGAGCGCACGCGCTGGCGCGCTGCACGGGTGGATGCAACTGGCTGGCGCCGTGCCTGCGCTGCTGCTGATGCCGCTGCTGCAACGCATGCCCGATCAACGGTGGATCGCCTTTGCTTCGCCCGCGCTCAGCGCCGTGGGGCTGGCGGGGCTGCTGGTGGCACCAGCGTTCGCGGCGCTCTGGGTCTTTGCCTTCGGCATGGGCATGGGCTCGGCGCTGATCCTGAGTCTGGCCTTCGTCGGCTTGCGCGCGGGTTCGCAGCAGGTTGCAGCATCGCTGTCGGGCATGTCGCAAAGCATCGGTTACCTGCTTGCGGCCGTGGGTCCGACGCTTGTGGGCTATCTGCATGAAGCCGCGCGAGGCTGGACCGCTCCGCTGATTGCCTGCGCGGTGCTGTGCCTGGTCATGTGCGCGCTCGGGCTGTCGGTGGGCCGGGCAGCGCACATCGGCAAGTAACGGTGCAGCGCCGCGTCGAGCGCATCACAGCATCCGCGGCTGCTTGGCGTACCGCATGAGGTCGTCCCCCAGGCGCAACGCCAGCGCCGCGAGCGGGCCTGTCGGGTTGTAGCCGGCGTTGTGCGGGTAGACCGATGCGCCGACCACGAACAGGTTCTGCGCGTCCCAGTGCTGCAGCCGAGGCGACACCACGCTGGTGGCCGGGTCCGCCCCCATGATCGTGCCACCCGTCGTGTGCGTGGTCTGGTACTGCCTCGCATCGAAGTCCCCGCGCCGCGGCTGCGGCGTGCCGACCGTCGTGGCGCCCATGGCGCGCGCGATGCCGGCGGCCTTGCTGGTCACGTACTCGCTCATGCGGCGGTCGTTGTCGTGGAAGTTGAAGGTCATGCGCAGCAGCGGCATGCCATAGACGTCACGGTAGTTCGGGTCGAGATCGAGGTAGTTCTCGCGGTGCGGATAGTTGCTGCCATGCACTGCAACGTTGAAGGCGTGCGCATACCAGTCGGCGTTGGCCTGCTTCCACGCCGAACCCCATCGGGGCGTGCCGGCCGGCTGCAGCCGCGCGTTGATCGGCCGGCCGTTCGTCACGTTCGAATAGATGTATCCGCCGCCGAAGAAGCCGAGGCCCGCATGGTCGAAGTTGTCGCCATTGAATTCGTCGACCACCATCTGCGATGCGCCCGTGGCCATGAAGGGGTTGATCCAGCGGTCCTTGAAAAACACGGGCACCGACGACATCACCTGGTAGCAGAAGTTCTTGCCAACCACGCCCTTGCCGGTCTTCGGGTCGTAGGGCCGACCGATGCCGCTCGTGAGCAACAGCTTGGTGTTCGTCATGGTGAAACCCGAGAGGACGACCACGTCGGCGGGCTGTTCGTATTCCTGCGCGGTATGCAGGTCGATGAAGCGCACGGCGGTGACGCGCCTGGCGTGCCGGTCGTAGACAAGGCCCGTCACCTGCGAGTGGAGCCGTATCTCGAAGTCCGGGTTCTTCTGCAGCAGCGGATAGAGCAGCACTGCCGGGCTGGCCTTGGCATTGGCCTCGCAGAAGAAGCGTTCGCAGTGGCCGCAGTACTGGCACGCCGCCAAGTGCATGCCGTCCGGGTTGGTGTACGCGCGCGGGGAGTTGCCCGCGGGCAGCGGAAAGGGCTTGTAGCCGAGGCTTTGCGCGGCGGCCTGGAAGATGCGACCCGACTCGAGGATCTCGAGCGGCTTTTGCGGAAAGTCGCGCTGGCGCGGCGCTTCGAAAGGGTTGCCGCCATCCACCAGCCGACCGTCAATGTTGCCAGCCTGCCCCGCGATGCCGAAGAGCCGCTCGAAAAGGTCGTGGTACGGCTCCATTTCGGCATACCCGATGCCCCAGTCCTGCACTGTCATGTCGCGCGGGATCGCGGCCTTGCCGTAGCGCGACTCGAGGCGGGTGCGCAAGGTGGGGTCGTACTCCGCCCAGCGCCAGGTCTGCCCGTTCCAGTGGTTGGCCGCGCCGCCCATGCCTTCGCCAGGCAGAAACGCTTCCATGCGCCGCACGGGCAGCGCCTGTTCATCGTGGGCATGGCGCAGCGTGTAGGTTTCGTTGGCCCAGTTCTGGACCAGGCCATTGCGCACGCCCCAGCGCAATTCGTCGCGCTGGCTGGGCAGCGTGGCGGCGGCGCTTCCGGCGAGGTCGCCGCCGCGCTCGAGCACCAGCACGTCGATGCCGGAACTCATCATCTGCCGCGCGGCCAGAGCGGCGGTGAGGCCGCCGCCGACGAAGACGACGGATCGCTTTTTGAGTTTCTTTGTCATGATGGGTCAGGCCTTTTCAGCTGAAGTCCTCGATCGATTGGGGCGTGGCCGCGACGGGAACGGGCCGGCCGCGAAACTCGACGACGTTGCGTGCATGCAGCGCGGGCAAGCCGGGAAAGCCCACCGAGCGCCAGAAGACCTTGTCGCGGTTGCCGCCGTAGATCGGGTCGGCGAAGCAAGCCTGGACGAACAGCGGATAGAAGGCGTCGTTGAACCACGCGCCGAGCGGGAAGCGCGGGTCGTCGTCGCACCGGCCGGCCGCGACGTCCTGCAGCAACGAATCGAGCGGCGCGGGCTCGAGCTGCTCGATGGCCTTGCCCGTGCGGCGCTGGGTCTCGTGCCGCAGCACCGCGATACCTTCCTTGAAATGCTGCTCGGGCGTGAGCGGCGACTGGTAGCCGTGCTGCGGCTTGCCGGGGTGCCAGGGGCCCTGCCGGTAGAGCTGGTCGCCGCGGCCCCACGCGCCCGCCAGTTGCCGGTCGATGTAGACATGCAGGCCGCAGTCGACACCGTTGGGCGTGAGCGCATCGGCCGGGCACATCACGTTGATCAGTGCTTCGACGCACGCACCCTCCTGCGGGCCAAGCGAAAGGTAGCCCGCGGGTCGGGTCTGCGCGCCGCTGGCGACGGCGGTGGCGGCTTGCGCAGGCACGGGCGATGGCGCGAGTCCGCCGAGCAACGCAGGCAGCGCCAGCGCCGCGCCGGATGCGCCGCCGATGCGGCTCAGGAAGATTCGCCGCGCGGGGGGAACCTTGGAGTCAAGGGACATGGGGTCTTTCTTCGAAGAGTGAGAGGCTGCGTTGGGGAGCCGGGCAGGCGTGCCGCGGTGCCATTCATGCTAGGGAGCGTTGCCGTTTGCCGGTAGGCGGTTTGGCGGAACCACCGGGTTGAGGCGCGGGCATCAATCGGGCGGTGCCGCCCGTTGTTGCCTTGCCGGCAACACCGCGATGTGGCGCAGCCATCTTCCGATTGCGGGAAGCGCTGCCTAGCATCCGTTTCAGTGCGCCGCATGCCAAAGGCGCCGCTCACGGAGGACACGAACACGACAGCCTGCAACTTCATTCACGGGGTGAGCCATGAATCCATCGATCCTTGCGCAGCAAAACGTCACGTACCGCGGAAGCGGCGGCATCAGCAGCGAAAACCGTCACCTTGGCTTCCGCCCCGCGTTCCGAAACGCGGAAACCGGCCATATCTACCCGTCACGCTTCGCCGACGGACGGCTCGCGCCGGTCCACGTGATCGACGGGTTGCCCGACGAGGTGGTGGTTGCGAGAACCGCCGCCGGCAAGGTCTTGTCGGTGAAGCCGTCGCTACAGTCCGGGTTTCTGTTCGACGGCTGTTTCTACGACCGGGACGAAGCCGCGGCGTACCTGACATACCGATTGGCCGATGCCCGCGAGCAGGGCTGGTTGTAACCGCCCCTCATGCCGGACGGCTATGCCGCCGCCACTGCGTGAACGCCCCTGAGGCGTGGAACAATCCGCCGAGACCCGATGCATCCTGCATGGGTGATTCATGCAAGCAGACCGCAACGCCCTACCGACATCCCCGCATGTGCCGGCGGCATCCGCAGAGGCCCTCTGGCGCTTCGGACCGTTCACCGTTCGGGAAATGCACCGCAGCCTCGAACGCGGAGGCCAAGCCGTGCGACTCGGGCCGCGGGCGTTCGACCTGCTGCTGCAACTGGTCAAGCGCGCCGGCGAATATTTGAGCAAGGACGAGCTGCTGGCCACCGTCTGGGCCGGTGTCGTGGTCGAGGAAGCCAGCGTGCGCGTCCACATGTCGCTGTTGCGCAAGGTGCTGGGCGAACCAGGTGAAGCCGAAGGCTGCAAGGAATGGATCTCCAACATTCCTCAGCGCGGCTACCGTTTCAACGCCAGGGTCGATCGCGAATGGGTCGACCCTTCCGGCAGCGCCAAGCCACGACAGTCCGCGCCCTCATTCGTCAAACTGCCGGTGCGGTTGACCGAGTTGGTCGGCCGCGATCTGGAGGTGGAGCAAGTCCTCGCTGCGCTCGGCGCCCACCGGCTGGTCACCCTCGTGGGACCCGGCGGCATCGGGAAGACCAGTGTCGCGATCCACGTCGCGGAGCACCAGCAGTCGCAGCACGCCACGCAGACGGCCTTCGTCGATCTGTCGCCCCTGATCTCGCAGGCCCACGTGCTCAGCACCATGGCACGGTCTTTGGGCGCCGCCGCCGACATGCCCGACACCGTGCAGGCGATCACCCAATGCCTGCAGGGGCAGGATGTGCTCCTGGTCATCGACAACTGCGAGCACGTGATCGAATCGCTCGCACCAGCCGTCAACGGCTTGCTGACGGCGCTGCCGGACCTGCGTATTCTGGCGACCAGCCGCGAATCCCTTCGAGTGACGGCGGAGTACGTCGTCCGCCTGCCGCCGCTGGCCGTTCCCGATGCGGAAGGCATTCCGCTCACACAGGCCTTGCATTGGCCGTCGGTCAAGCTGCTTGTGGAGCGCGCAAGGGCCGCGGGTGCCGGCGCGTTCAATGAATCGCATGGGCCCTTGCTGTCGAAGATCTCGCGGCAGATCGATGGCATTCCGCTGGCCATCGAACTCGTGGCGGCTCGGCTGGGCGTCCAATCGGCCGGCGATCTCGCGCGCAGGCTCGACGACCACATGCGGCTCTACGCCATCGACAAGCGGGCTGCATCGCCACGTCACCGAACCCTTGCAGCGGCGCTCGACTGGAGCATCGCGCTGCTGAGCGAGGAAGAGCTGCGACTGTTCCGCCGCCTGTCGGTCTTTCGCGGGCGCTTCGATGTCGAATCCGCGTTGCAGCTCAATGCCGATACGGACCCGGATGCGGCGTTCGACGCGCTGATCTCGCTGACCAACAAGTCGCTGGTCTCGTTCGACAGCAGCGACGCCGTCGCACCCTACCGGCTGCTCGATACGACAAGAAGCTACGCCGCATCGCTTCTGGTGCAGAGCGAGGAACGCGCAGCGATGCAGCGGCGCCATGCGGCGTTCATGCTCGATCTGATGAAAACGGCGACGGCCGAGATACCGGAGTTCACCGAGCAGGCTTGGGGCGAGCGCTACACATTCCGTCTGGACGACGTGCGCTTCGCACTGGATGTCCGCCTGGTGCAGCAACCGGATGCCCGGGCGGCCGCGGCGCTCATCATCGCGTCCATGCCCCTTTGGTTCCATGTCTCGCAGGTCGTCGAATACCGCGACAAGGTCGCCGCCGCGCTCGCGCTCGTCGACCAGCAGCCCGAGCCTGACACGGAGACCGCCACATGGCTGAGCACCACGCTGGTCACGGTGCTGCTGAACACCGAGGGCTCGCATGAAGACCTGGACCGCCTCTGCGACCGGTCGATGGCAGGTGCGCTGACGATGCAGGCGCCCGTGCTGGCATTGCGGGCCCTCTGGGGCCGCTGCACGCATGACATGTTTCGTGGCGAGTACACCGCCGCCCTGCGCGATTCGAAAAAGCTGCTCGCCATGGTGGCTTCGGCATCCGACCCGGCAGCGCTCATCCTCTCCCACCGGGTGAGTGCGATGGCTCACCATTTCTGCGGCAACTTCGATGTCTCGCGGCAGCACAGCGAAGCCTCGATCGCCATTTCAAGCGGCCTCGGGCGCACGCACGCCAACATGCTCGGCCCCGACGCGACCGTGGCGCGATGGCCGTGCTGTGCCGCACCCTGTGGGTGCAGGGCGACACGGCAGCGGCCCTGCGCGTCGCGAAGGACGCCGTGGCCCGCGCGGAATCGATCGGCAATTCGGTCTCGCTGTGCTCTGCGCTGTACGGCGCCTGCGTCGTCGCCTTGTGGGCGGACGACCGCGAACTGGCGCGCCGCTGGGTGCCGCTGATGATGGAAGAAGCGCAGCGCAAGGGTCTGCTGGGCTGGTTGCGGTATGCCGAATGGTTCTGCCAGGCCCTGCGGCTGGACAACCTGCCGGAGCGCAGCCGTCACATCCGCGAAGTGTCCGAGCGGTTTGCGGGCTACGACGCGCCGCGCAGGGAAATGCTCGTGACCTTCTGCGCCGACTGGGTCGACGACGGCATGATCGCGCGGCTCGCGCGCGGTGAAGGCCTTTGGAGCGCCGCGGAAGTCTGGCGAGCCGCCGGCTGGCGCAGCGAACGCGGCGGCATGACCGACGAAGCCGAGGCCTTCTATCTGCGCGCCATCGACATCGCTCGGCAGCAAGGCGCCATGGGCTGGGAACTGCGCGCCGCGCAGAGCCTGGCGAATATGTGGGCCATCCTGGGCCACGAGGCGCGGGCCGAACAGTTGCTTGACGAGACCCGGGCGCGGGCTGCGTTGCAGCGCATCGCCGACTGAGCTTTCCCCGATGGGCTGATCGGGCGCACGCTGGGCGAACATGTGCATCTGCTAATCCCTGATGAGCCCGAGAAAATCCTTGGCGCGCTGGCTCGTCGCGGGGCCGAAGAACTGCGCCGGGGGCGCATCGTCCACGATCACGCCGCCTTCCATGAAGATGATGCGGTCGGCCACGTCTCTTGCAAAGTGCGTCTCGTGCGTGACCACGAGCATCGTCATGCCTTTGCCGGCCAGATCGCGCATCACTTTCAGCACCTCCCCGCGTAGCTCGGGATCGAGCGCGGACGTGGGCTCGTCGAACAGGATTACCTCGGGGTTCATGGCCAGCGCGCGCGCGATTGCCACCCGTTGCTTCTGGCCGCCCGACAGCCGCCCCGGATACTCGTCGGCCTTCTCGAGCAACCCGACCTGCGCCAGCAATTCGCGCCCGCGCGGCAATGCCGCCGCCTTGCGCAGGCCCTGCACCGACACCATGCCCTCGATCACGTTCTCGACGGCGGTCATGTGGGGGAACAGGTTGAACGACTGGAAGACCATCGCCGTCCTGCGACGGATCTCGCGCATGCGACGGCGCGTTTCGGCCGAAGGCTTCGGCCCGGCATCGGCGATCTCGATGCCGCACATGCGCACGGTGCCGCGATCAGGCATCTCGAGGAAGTTGAGCGAACGGATCAGTGTGGTCTTGCCCGAACCTGAAGGCCCCATGATGACCACCACCTCGCCGCGCGACACCGTGAGGTCGATTTGCCGCAGCACGTTGTTGGCGCCGAAGCTCTTGGCAAGGTTCCGCACCTGGACAGGGAAGGTGGAGCTTTCATTCATGCGTAGCGCCTCGAGAAGCGGCTTTCAAGCCAGGTCTGCAAAAGAGTGAGCGTCTGGTTGATGAACCAGTAGATGGCGCCGACGATGAGAAACATCTCCATGTACCGAAAGGTGGTGGCGCCCATCTGCTCGGCGACCCGTGTGAGTTCGACCACGGTGACCGTAGAGGCCAGTGAGGTGTCCTTCATCAGGCCGATCAGTCGGCTGCCCACGGGCGGCAGCACGATGCGCGTCGCCTGCGGCAGCACGATGCGCAGCAGGGTCTTCCAGTACCCCATGCCCATCGACCAGGCCGCTTCCCACTGGCCTTTGTCGACGGCCATGATGCCCGAGCGAAAGTTCTCGCTGAGGTATGCCGCGGCGAACAGGCTGAGCGCCAGCAGCGCCGAGGGAATCGGCCCCATCACGATGCCGTACGTCGGCAGGCCGAAGTAGATGAGCAAGATCTGGATCAGCAGCGGCGTTCCGCGGAACACGGAGACATAAGTGAATGCGAACCATCGAAGTGGCCCGAATGGCGAGATGCGCGCCAGGGCAACCAGCAGCCCCAATATGCATCCGAAAAAGAAGGCTGAAAGCCCCAGGCCCAGAGTGACCAGCACGGCCTTCTCCAGCAAGGGCAGCGCCCTGACGAACAGATCCATCATGCGTGGCCTCCGTCTTCAACGCGCCTGCGCACAGGCCCTGTGGGCAGCGTAGCCCGCGAGCGCCGCCTGCAGATCGGCTATCAGGTCTCCGGCATCCTCCAGGCCGATCGACAACCGCACCACAGGCTGGTCGGTGGCCGGAAAGACACGCTCCGCCTGCAAGGCCGCCGGATAGTACGCAGCCAGGCTGTGCACGCCACCCCAACTGGCTCCGATGACGAAGCGCCTGAAGGCATCGAAGAAACCATGAAACGCCGCTTCCGGCGCGGGCTTCAGAATCAGCGAGAACAGGCACCCGTTGGTGCGAAAGTCGCGCTTCCACAGCGCATGCCCGGGGTCCGACTCGAGCGGCGGATACAGAAGCCTGTCGACCTCGGGCTGCGTCTGCAGCCATTGCGCGATGCTCAACGCCGATGCGCTCTGCGCGGCCACGCGCACCTTCAGCGTCTCAAGGCCGCGAAGTACTAAGAAGCAGTCCTCCGGGCTCACCTGCTGTCCGAGGATGCTCTGGGTCTCGCGCAGCACCTCGTAGTGCGCGCGGTCGTTCATGCTGATGCTGCCCATCAGCAGGTCGGAGTGCCCGCCGAGGAACTTGGTCGCCGCCTCGATGCTGAAGTCGACGCCGTGCTCCAACGGTCGGAAGCCGAGCGGGCTTGCCCAGGTGTTGTCCATCATTGTGAGCACGCCGTGGTGCCTCGCCACTGCCGCGACGGCGGGCGTGTCCTGCATCTCCATGGTCACCGTGCCCGGCGACTCCATGCAGATCATCCGAGTGTTCGGCCGGATCAGCGACTCGATCTCGGCGCCGATGGCGGGCGGGTAGAACTCCACCTCGACATTCATGCCCGCGAGCCATTTCTGCGCGAATATCTTCAGCGCGCCATAGGACGCCGCGGACACCAGCAGGTGATCGCCTCCGCGCACGAAACCCATGACCGTCGTCATCAGGGCCGACTGCCCCGAAGGCGTCACCACGCAATGCCGCCCTCCTTCGAGTTCTGCGATCTTGCGCTCGAGGCCGCGCGCCGTCGGCGTGCCCGTGATGCCGTAGCTGAAGCCGTCTGGCTGGCGGCTCTTGCGATTCACGAAGTCGCTGAAGTTCTTGAAAACCACCGTCGAGCCGCGCATCACGGCAGGCGACAGGCTCTCGAACTGGTCATTAGCTGGAGCAATTGATTGCATTTATGCTATTCGTTCAGGTTAGGTTGTCTCGATGCTCTGAAGTATTTGTCAGCCGGCCTGTCAACTCAACAGCGGAAAAAACTCGCTCGATAAGCCGAGGTTATGGATGGAAAAACGGGACATCGAGGTATTCCGCGCGGTCATGCGCGCGGGCACGACCAGCCAGGCCGCGACCTTGCTGGGCGTGTCGCAACCCGCAGTGAGCCAGTCGCTGCGCAAGTTCGAACTCGCCTGCGAACTGCGCCTGTTCGAGCGGGTTCGCGGACGCCTGGTGCCGACACAGGAAGCCGTGGCGCTGATGGTTGAAGTCGACCGCTACTTCACCGGCCTGGAGATGATCGAGCATCGCGTGCGGAGCTTGAAGTCGTTCGGCCTGGGGCGCTTGGCCATCGGATCGCTTCCGGCATTGGGCACGGGCTTCATGCCGCGGGCCATCGCGGCTTTTGGCCTCGAGCGGCGGCAGATCCAGCTGTCGTTCCAGGTGATGAGTTCGCGCGAGGTCTATCAGCAGGTGTCGGCCGGCCAACTCGACTTCGGGTTGATGGCCGAAGAGCTGTCAGTCACAGGCCTCGAGCACTCCCCGTTCGCGAAGGTCCGCGGTGTCATCGTCATGAACACGGGGCATCCACTGGCGCGCAAGAAGGTCATCGACGCGAACGACCTGGCGAGCCATCCCTTTATCGCGCTCAACCCCGAAGACGTGGGGCGACGCGCGCTCGACGACGCGTTGGCGCGCGAGGGCAGGACATTGCGGCCGGTGATCGAAACGCCCTACTCACATTCAGTGTGCGAGTTCGCGCTGCGGGGTGTCGGAATGGGCATGGCGCACCCCGTGATGGCGCTCGACTACGTGGCGCGTGGGCTGCTGCTCAAGCCCATGGTCTTCGACATCGTCGCCACCTCGCTGCTGGTATTCAGGCCAGGCGTGCCGCTGTCGGAAAATGCGAAGGAGTTGCTGCGCATGATGCGCATCCAGCTGGACACCGACCTGCAGCGGGTGCGCGAGGCACTGAGCGGTGCCCCGCCGGCTCCGCCCGCGCGCAAGGCGTCCAGAAAGGCATAGGGGTTCCCCTGCTGAGGGCATAAGCCGAGCTTATCGAGCAACTATCTGCGACGGATTGTGGCGAGACGATGACGCGCGACAAGATCGCGCTCGTTCCCAGACCTTCAACTCCTGTACAGCGCCATGAACCGAGCTTTCCTCCGACGCGATTTGCTTTGCCGCCTTCTTGCTTATTCGGCCTTCGGCATGGTGTCCGCTCCCGCCGCCTGGGCGCAGCAGGTCGACCTTCTTTCCCATGCGCGCGCAACAGGCGTGATTCGTATCGCCAACACGCAGGCCAGTCCGCCGTGGAGCATGCTGGATGACCGCAATCAGCCCGCCGGCTACGACGTCGAAGTGGCCAAAGAAGTGGCGAAGCGCATCGGCGTGGCCAAGGTCGAGTTCGTCGCCGACCTCTTCAAGAACTTCGTCGAGGGCCTGAAGGCCGGTAAGTACGAACTCGTGATGAACGACCTCACGCCCACCGCCGAGCGCGAGAAGCAGGTCGACTTCAGCACCGCCTACGGCCTGGAGGATTTCCGCATATTCGTGCGCGCAGTCAACAACGACATCAAGGACCGGCCCGACCTGAAGGGCAAGCGCATCGGCGTTACTGCGGGCACGAGCAACGAGTCCTGGTCGCGCGCGAACCTGCTCAACTCTGAAATCGTGACCTACGACAACGGCGGGCTAGTGTTCAACGACCTCGCCATAGGCCGCATAGATGCGCTCATCAGCTCGCACTTTGGCGGCATGCGGTACGCGACTGTGAACAAACTGCCGATCAAGGAAGTCGGCCCTGTGCTGACCTACCAGTTGTCGGCTGCGGCGATGCAGAAGAACCAGCCCGCGTTGCGCGAGGCCGTGAGCAAGGCTGTCAAGGACATGCGTGCCGATGGCACCATCGACAGGCTATCGAATCGCTGGCTCGGCGTGAGCTATCAGATGTCGACCGAGATCACACAAGCCGAGAGGCAGTGACGAGGCAATGACGAAGTGATGGCGTCGCAAGAGCCCGCCGACGTAGACCACCGGCACGGAAAGCGGCGGCCGTAGCTGGACGCGCACTGCAGGGGCGCACTGCGCCCGACGCGAGTCAGTTGGCCGCGAGTGGGTCCGGCCGGCACGGCTGCAGCAGCACGCTCCCGCACTCCGGTTGGCTTTCGGGCCCCTTGACGTCCTTCAGCACGCCGAAGCGCACCAGCGAGTCGTACTTTGCGCTGTGCAGCACGTGAACTCGCTGCTTCTGCGTGTAGGTGTCGAACACGAGGCCGCCGCTTTGCGCGGGCGTGTCGATCCACACACGCAATCGGGAGTCTTTGCGAAAGTAGTGCCCCATCTTGTTGATCTCCACGCGTGCGAACACCGGACGCCCGGGCAGCAGCGGCAGAAGCTGGTCAGGCCGTTCGAGGTGCACCGGCAGCAGCGGGGTCGAGCGCGCGGTGTCGAGCAGGCGGTTCGACAGCCGCAGCCAGCCGCGCTGCACATAGGTTTCCAGCCCATCGGGACGCAGTTCGGTGACGGTGATCTGGAGGTCGGCGTCGCCGCCGTTGGCAGCGACCCAGAGGTCCGCGCTGCCCGGACCCCAGACCATCATGTCCTGGCTCAGCGGCGCCGAAGTGTAGGCGAGGCTGGTCGTCTTCCAGTCGCCGGGCAACGGCCCCCAGAAGCTGTTGCCCGCCACGTCGTTGACGGCCACGCCGGCACCCGGATAGTCGAAGGCGTCGGCCGCGCCGGGCGTGGCACTGTCCGCCAGCACGTTGCCAGCGCCCAGGTGAAACTCCCTGACGGCAAGGTCCTCGTCCTTGACTGTGTCTCGCTGTACCACCCAGCGCGGCTTGGGCGAAGCGCGCCGCTCCAGCGGACCGCTGCCGGTGCCGGATGTCTCCATCCACACGGTGGTGCGCGAGGTGTCGCGCTCGAAGCCGTTGTCTCGGCCCTTCACGAACCGGTCGAGAAAACGCACCGCCGTGATCTGGAAGGCCTCGGCGAAATACATGTCGTGCCTGCCGTTCGACTGGAAGCGCCACAGTTTCGTGGGGTCGAGCTTGGAGTGGTAGTGGCCGCCGCGCGCCGTGATCGCCTGGTCCTGGAAAGACTCGAATGACAGAACCGGCACCCGGATGCGGTCCGCGTTGCGCGACAGGTCGAAGCTGTTCATGTAGTCGTCACGCAAGGGATGCGAGACGTACAGGTTCATGATCGAATTCGTTTCCTCGGCCACGAGGTTCTTCTCGACTTGCCGCAGGCAATGTGCGTCGCCCTCCTCCCTGGCCGTCTGGGCGACCACGTTGCTCCAGTAGCCACGCAACACGCCGCGGAACGGGGTGATGAAGCCGGGCTGCGGCACGCCGCCCGGCATCAGCGCGTCGCGGTAGTCCACCAGCGGCACGCCAGGCACGATCGCGCGAAGGTGCGGCGGCTGGAATTGCGCCGCCGCGAGTTGCGAAGAGCCGCCATACGACGCATTGACCATGCCGACCTTGCCGTCGGACCAGGCTTGCGCCGCGGCAAACTCCACGGCCTCGGCGCCATGCCTGCCCAGTTGTGGGCGGGTGTACTCGAGGGTGCCGTCGGAGCACCCGGTGCCGGCAGTGTTGACGCCCATCACCGCATAGCCGGCCTCCACCAGCCGTTTATCGAAGTCGACGGACATCGCGGTTTTGTTCTTCAGGTACGCGCCGCCGCCGATCGAACCGGCGTCGTAGCCGTTGATGCTCAGCACCACGGGGAACCGGCCTTGCCCCTTCGGCAGCAGCACGCTGTAGCGCAGCCGGACGCCGTCGACGGTGGTGAAGTAACCCATGAGCCGCCGGTCCCAGAACGGGGTCACCGCGCCGAGCTCGGGAAACTCGAAGGGCCTCGACGTCGGCAGGCCTGTCTCGGGGTCAGGCTTCACATCTTTGCTGTGTGCCGGCATCAACAGGAGGCAGGCCGCCGACAGTGCAAGCAGAGTTGCGTAGACCCTCTTCATGTTCCGTACTTCTTCGGATTTCGTTAGCACGTTGACCAACCTCGCCACCTTGGCATGTGGATGCTTGATGGGTGGCGTCCAAAAACAAAACCACCGCTCGTCCGAGGGTGGCTTTATGTGGGCTTTTATGTGGGACAAAAATTTAAAATCAACCCAAGCTGTTGACTTTAAAGGAAAATTTGCGGAGAGTGTGAGATTCGAACTCACGGACGCTTTCACGTCGGCAGTTTTCAAGACTGCTGGTTTAAACCACTCACCCAACTCTCCGGAATCGTCGATTTTAAGCTGACAGCCGCGCCCTACTCCGTGTCCGGCAGGAACATCGCCTGCAGGTCGCTCAGAAAGTCCAGCCCGCGCTCGGTCGGCCACACCCGGAACAGGTCGCGCGCCAGCAGCCCCTTGCGTTCGGCCTCTTCCAGGCCGCGCTGGATCGACGTCATCGCCAGCCCCGTGCGCTCGCTGAACTGCGGCAGCGTGAAGCCCGCCTTCAGCCGCAGCGCGTTGAGCATGAACTCGAACGGCAGGTCGGCCAGCGCCACTTCGTCGCTCTGCGACACGGCGGCGCCGGCGCGCGCGTTCTCCATGTACAGCCGCGGCTCCCGGTAGCGCACCTGGCGCACGATGCGGTGCGCGAAGCTCAGCTTGCTGTGCGCGCCCGCGCCAATGCCCAGGTAGTCACCGAACTCCCAGTAGTTGAGGTTGTGCGCGCAGCCGTGCCCCTCGCGGGCATAGGCCGAAACCTCGTAGCGCGACATGCCGATGGCACCCGTGCGTTCGGTGATGCGGTCGAGCATCGCGTAGGCGATGTCGTCCTCGGGCAGCGTCGGCGGAAACTTGGCGAACCAGGTGTTGGGCTCGATGGTCAGGTGGTACACCGACAGATGCGGCGGCGCGAGCGACAGCGCCTGCGACAGGTCGGCGTCGAGGCCCTCGAGCGTCTGGCCCGGCAGCGCGTACATCAGGTCGAGGTTGAAGGTGTCGAAGGCGCTCGCGGCCTCTTCCACTGCGGCAATGGCCTGCGCGCGGTCGTGCACGCGGCCCAGGGCCTTCAGGTGCTCGTCGTTGAAGCTCTGCACGCCCACCGACAGGCGCGTGACGCCTGCCGCGCGATACGCACGAAAGCGATTGCGCTCGAAGGTGCCGGGGTTGGCCTCGAGGGTGATCTCGCAATCGGGCGCGAGCTTCAGGCGCGCGCGCACGTCGCCCAGCAGGCGGTCGATGGCCTGCGGCGAGAACAGGCTCGGCGTGCCGCCGCCGATGAAGACGGTGTGGACGGTCCGGCCCCAGATGAGCGGCAGCGCGGCGTCGAGGTCGGCAATCAGCGCATCGAGGTACGCCTGCTCGGGAATGCCGTCGATGTCGGCTTCGCTGGTGGCGCGCCACTCGTGCGAGTTGAAGTCGCAGTACGGGCACTTGCGCAGGCACCACGGCAGGTGGATGTACAGCGACAGCGGCGGCAGCGCGCTGAGCTGCAGCGGACCGGGCCGCATCCAGTGCAGCACGTCGTTGGCCTGCGGCGCGCCCGTGGGCTGCGCCGGTTGAATCGGGAAGACGGTGGCCATGGCGAACTACGACGACAGCCAGCGTTCGCGCATCAGCGCCAGCATGGCCTGCGCCGCGCGGCCGCGGTGGCTGTTGGCGTTCTTGACCTCGGGCGTCAGCTGGGCAAAGGTCTTGCCGAAGCTCGGCAGGTACATCACGGGGTCGAAGCCGAAGCCGTTGTCGCCCACGGGCGCGGGCGCGATCTCGCCGACGACACGGCCCACGGCAATGAGTGGCTCGGGGTCGTCGTGGCTGCGCAGCGCGACCAGGGTGCTGACCAGCGCGGCGCGCCGGTTGACGACCCCGTCGAGCTGCTCGAGCAGCGCCTTCACGTTGTTGGCGTCGCCCTTGGCGTAGCCGAATTGGGTGGCGTAGTAGGCGGTGTCGACGCCCGGCAGGCCGCCGAAGGCATCGACGCACAGGCCGGCGTCGTCGGCAATGGCCGGCAGGCCGGTGGCGGCGCTGGCGTGGCGTGCCTTCGTCAGCGCGTTCTCTACAAAGGTGCGAAAGGGTTCTTCAGCCTCGCCCACGCCCAGCGACGATTGCGGCACGAGCGTGACGGACAGCTCCGCGAACAGTTGCTGGAGTTCGGCGAGCTTGCCTGCGTTGTTGGAAGCCAGAACCAGTTTCATAGAAAGTCAAAGTGGCTGTGGCGCCCGCCTTGCAAGCAGGCGCCAGTAGCTGGAGGTGGTCAGTTCGAGGCGGCGAGTGCCTGCTTCTGCAGGGTCACGAGTTCGCCGATGCCCTTCTCGGCCAGGCCGAGCAGGATGTTCATTTCGTCGCGCGTGAAGGCCACGCCTTCGGCGGTGCCCTGCACTTCGACGAAGTGACCGGCGCCGGTCATGACGACGTTCATGTCGGTGTCGCAGGCCGAGTCTTCGGTGTATTCGAGGTCGAGCAGCGGCGCGCCTTCGACGATGCCAACCGAGATGGCGGCCACGTGGCCCTTGATGGGCGAGGCCTTGAGGGTGCCGGCGGCGATGAGCTTGTTGACGGCGTCCTGCGCGGCCACGAACGCGCCGGTGATGGCCGCGGTGCGCGTGCCGCCGTCGGCCTGCAGCACGTCGCAGTCGAGGTGGATGGTGCGCTCGCCGAGTGCGGCCAGGTCGAACACGGCGCGCATCGAGCGGCCGATGAGGCGCTGGATTTCCTGCGTGCGGCCGGTCTGCTTGCCCTTGGCGGCTTCGCGGCTGCTGCGGGTGTGGGTGGCGCGCGGCAGCATGCCGTATTCGGCCGTGACCCAGCCTTCGCCGCTGCCCTTCTTGTGCGGCGGCACTTTTTCTTCGACCGACGCGGTGCACAGCACGCGGGTCTGGCCGAACTCGATGAGCACCGAGCCTTCGGCGTGGATGGTGAAACCGCGGGTGATGCGCACCGGGCGCAGTTGGTCGGCGGCACGGCCGCCGCTTCGTGTGAATGCAGTCATGGTTGGAGACTCGAAAGAGGGAAAAAGGGGAACGGTCGGCGCGCTCAGGTCTTGCGTGCGGCCGAGCGGCGAATGGCTTCGTTGATCTCGGCGATGGAGCGCTCGATGGCGTCTTCGTCGAGGTCGTCGATCTCGTTGTCCGACGGCATGCCCGCCTGGATGGTCGAGGCGAACACACCGTCCTCGATGGTCTCGGTCGACACGCCGCTGCGGTCGTCGCCCGCGGTGCTGTCGGGCATTTCCCATTCGAGGGCGATGAGCGTCACGTTGTCGCTGTGGGCGCCGCCCTTGCGCAGCGCCATTTCGGCCAGGTCGGGGGCGGCGTCGGACACGGGCTTGCCCGACGAGAGCGTGTGCACGATGAGCGCGTCGTCGAGCACGCCCCACACGCCGTCGGAGCACAGCATGAGGCGGTCGCCGCGCTGCAGCTGCAGCGGGTTCGACACGTCGAACAGCGGCGTGGTCGGCGAGCCCAGGCAGGTCAGCAGCAGGTTGCGGTTGACGGGCGTGTCGGAGCCGTGCGGCTTGGGCCGCTCGGCGTGGGAATGGTCGCGCGTGCGCACCAGCAGCCGGCCGTCGCGCACCACGTACAGGCGCGAGTCGCCACAGTGCATCCAGGTGGCGGTGGTGCCCTGCAGCACGGCCGCGACGACGGTGGTGCGCGGCGTGTCGAGCATGGCCTTGTGGCTGGCGTAGCGCATGATCTGCTGGTGCGCGGCCATGGCCGATTCGGCCAGGAAGGACTTCACGTCTTTCACGATCGGGCGCGCTTCGCGCTGGTAGAGCGCGGCGATGGTCTGCAGGGCCAGTTGCGCGGCCACTTCGCCTTCCGGATGGCCGCCCATGCCGTCGGCCAGCACGAAAAGGCCCGACTCCCGCGTGTAGCAATAGCCCATGCGGTCTTCGTTCTTGAGACGACCGCCCTTGCGGCTGACCTGGAAGACGGAGAATTTCATGGTGATGTCATGCGGGGCGCGTGGTGGGCGCGGCGGCCCTGGGCAGGCTCTTCTTGTCGAAGGAGCGGATGTTGTCGATCGACAGGCGCACCTTCTCACCCACCGTGAGCTTGGTGTAGCGGCGCTCGCCTTCGCGGCTGAGTTCTTTCTGCAGCGCGAACACCGATTGCGGACGCGACAGCGGGTCGAGCGACATGCACCACTCGACGACCTCGATCAGGTTGTCGGAATACACGCCGCGCAGGCGCGACAGCGACAGGCTGAGGCGGTCTTTCTCGATGCGCCGCGGCGCGTCGTTGGGCGGGTAGCCCTGCATGCAGGCGTAGATGCAGGCGCCAATGGCGTAGATGTCGGTCCACGGGCCCATCGACGAGTCGCGCCGGTACATCTCGGGGGCCGCGAAGCCGGGGGTGTACATGGGGCGGATGAAGATGCCCTCCTTGCTGAGCACTTCGCGCGCGGCGCCGAAGTCGATCAGCACGGCCCGGTCGTCGTCGGTGACGAAGATGTTGGCGGGCTTGATGTCCAGATGCAGCATCTTGTACTGGTGGACGATGCGCAGGCCGCGCAGGATTTCGTCGAACAGCGACCGGATGGTGGATTCGCGGAAGACCTTCTGCTTCTTGAGGTCGCGCGCCGTGACCACGAAATCCTGCAGGGTCGCGCCCTCCAGGTAGTTCATGACCATGTAGACGGTCTCGTTCTCGCGAAAGAAATTGAGCACGCTGACCACCGAGGCATGCGAGATTTGCGCGAGCGAGCGGCCTTCTTCGAAGAAACTCTTGAGGCCCAGCCGGTAAAGAGACAACTTCTCGGGCGGCACCTGGGGCGCCAGCTCGTCGGGGCCCCGGGTGGCGAGCGACGAGGGCAGATATTCCTTGATGGCGACCTGCTGGCCGGCAGGGTCGATGGCGAGATAGACGACACCGAAACCACCCGCGGAAAGCCGGCGTACAACGCGGTATCCGCCGATGACCGTATCGGGCAACAGGGGCGAAGGCTTGACCTTTGACATAATCCGGGAGTTTCGCCCGAAGGCGATGGTGCGGCAAGCGAACGCCGTGCCGACGCTCGGTGCTTGCAAGCAAAACCACAGTGAGGCGCAATGCCAGTTTACAGCATGACCGGCTACGCCAGCGGCCAAAATGGGTCCGCAGGCAGCCACTCCGAAGCCGAAGCACGGCCCTCCGCCGCGGGCCGGCTCGGGGTCGAAATCCGCTCGGTCAACAGCCGCTTCCTCGATCTCACCTTCAAGTTGCCGGAGGAATTGCGCCAGCATGAAACCGCGCTGCGCGAGTTGCTCACGGGCAAGCTCAAGCGCGGCAAGGTCGAGGTGCGGGCAGCGATCGAGAACACCGCCCAGGCGGGCGTCGTCGAGCCCTCCGTCAAGCTGCTCCAGCGGCTCAACGGGGTGCAGGACAGCATCAAGGCCTGGCTGCCCAGCGCCCGCGAGCTGAGCGTGGCCGACGTGCTGCGCCTGGCCGGCGGCGACAGCGCCGCCCGCGGCGACTGGGGCCCCGACCTGCTCGAGGTGAGCGGCAAGGCCCTTGACGGCCTGATGTCGGCCCGCCAGCGCGAAGGCGCCCGGCTCGCCAAGATGCTCGAGGCCCACCTGGCCCAGCTGCGCACCCTGGTGCAGCAGGCCGGCCCGCTGGTGCCGCAGCTGGTCGAACAGCAGCGCACCCGCTTCCTGGAGCGCTGGAAAGAGGCCATGGGCCTGACCGAAAGCACCGGCGGCACCCTGCCCGAGGCCGCCCAGGACCGCGCGCTGACCGAGGCCACGGCCTTCGCGATCCGCATCGACGTGGCCGAGGAACTGACCCGCCTGAACTCGCACCTCGACGAGATCGAGCGCCTGCTCAAGAAGGGCGGCGAGATCGGCAAGCGCCTGGACTTCCTGATCCAGGAACTGCACCGCGAGGCCAACACCCTGGGCTCCAAGTCGGCGGCGCTGGAGCTCACGCGCATCGGCGTGGACATGAAGGTCCTGATCGAGCAGATGCGCGAGCAGGTCCAGAACATCGAATGACGACGACGAACAGCAGCATGGACTACCCTGGCAACATCTTCGTGGTGGCGGCGCCCAGCGGCGCCGGCAAATCGAGCCTGGTCAAGGCGCTGATGGAACTCGATTCGGCCGTCCAGCCCTCGGTTTCCCACACCACGCGCTCACCGCGCGGACAGGAAAAACACGGCCGCGAGTACTTTTTTGCCTCGCCGACGGAGTTCGACGCGCTGATCGCGGCCGACGGCTTCGTGGAATGGGCGCATGTGCACGGCCACCGCTACGGCACCTCCAAGCGCGCCATCGAGGAGCGGATCGCCCAGGGGGCGGACGTGATTCTCGAAATCGACTTCCAGGGCGCCCTGCAGATCCGCAAGACTTTCGCGAACGCGGTCATGATCTTCATCCTGCCGCCCAGTTGGGAAGAGCTGCGCTCCCGCCTCGAGCGGCGCGGCGAAGACAGCGCCTCGGTGATCGAATTGCGACTGAAAAACGCCGCCGAAGAGATGGCTCGGGCGGGGGAATTCGACTTCGTTATAATCAACGAGGTATTTGAGCGCGCGCTTTTCGATCTCAAGGCGATCGTCCACGCTCAGCGGCTTCGGTATTCCGCACAGCGCCGTGCGCGTGCCGACACATTCGCCGCACTGAACATCCCCTGATATCCGAGCCCCGCGCTCACCGACAGAAAGCTTCTCATCATGGCCCGCATCACCGTCGAAGATTGTCTGCTGCAGATCCCGAACCGCTTCCAGCTCGTGCTGGCCGCCACGTACCGCGCGCGCATGCTGAGCCAAGGCCACGCGCCCAAGATCGAGAGCAAGAACAAGCCCGCCGTGACCGCCCTGCGCGAAATCGCCGAAGGCAAGATCGGCATCGAAATGCTCAAGAAGGTTCCGGGCTGATCTGACGCAGCCCTGCAACGAAAAGGCACCGCCAAGCGGTGCTTTTTTTATGTCCGGACGCGTCCATACAGCGGTCACGCTAAAGTGGTAGCCATGAGCGCGGTAGCCAAACATCAGTCCCATGCCCCCAAAGGCACGCCGAAGCCGAGCCCGGCGGCGCTGAACGCGGCCGCGGCAAGCTTTGCCGCATTGACGGCACGGCTCGATTACCTGAGCGCCGAAGACACCGAGCTGGTGCGGCGCGCCTACCGTTTCGCCGACGAAGCCCATCTGGGCCAGCTGCGCAACAGCGGCGAGCCGTACATCACGCACCCGATCGCCGTGGCGGCGCAATGCGCCGAGTGGAAGCTCGATGCGCAGGCCCTGATGGCCGCCCTGCTGCACGACGCCATCGAAGACTGCGGCGTGACCAAGCCCGAACTCATCGAACGCTTCGGCGCGCCGGTGGCCGAGCTGGTCGACGGGCTCACCAAGCTCGACAAGCTGCAGTTCAACACGCGCGAAGAAAACCAGGCCGAGTCGTTCCGCAAGATGCTGCTGGCCATGGCGCGCGACGTGCGCGTCATCCTGGTCAAGCTGGCGGACCGCACGCACAACATGCGCACGCTGGCCGATGCGCCGCGTGAAAAGTGGGCCCGCATTTCGCGCGAAACGCTCGAGATCTACGCGCCCATCGCACATCGGCTCGGGCTGAACCAGACCTACCGCGAGCTGCAGGAGCTGTCGTTCCGCCATTTGAAACCGTGGCGCTACGCCACGCTGTCCAAGGCCGTCGCCAAGGCCCGCGGCCGACGACGGGACTTGATTCAAAAAGTACAGAAAGAGGTCGAGACCGCCTTCTCGGCCGCCGGCATGACGCTGCGGATCGCCGGACGCGAGAAAACGCTCTATTCCATCTACCGCAAGATGGAAGAAAAACACCTGAGCTTCGCCCAGGTGACCGACATCTACGGCTTTCGCCTGATCGTGCCGAACGTGATCGCCTGCTACACCGGCCTGGGCATCCTGCACCAGATGTACAAGCCGCTGCCGGGCAAGTTCAAGGATCACATCGCGATTTCCAAGCTCAACGGCTACCAGTCGCTGCACACCACGCTGGTGGGTCCGGCGGGCGTGAGCGTCGAGTTCCAGCTGCGCACCGAAGCCATGCACGTGGTGGCCGAATCCGGCGTGGCCGCGCACTGGCTCTACAAGGCCGCCGAGCCGAACGCCGCCAGCAACGACCGACTGGGCACCAAGTGGCTGCAGTCGCTGCTCGACATCCAGGACGAAACCCGCGACGCCGCCGAGTTCTGGGACCACGTCAAGGTCGACCTGTTCCCCGACGCGGTCTACGTGTTCACGCCCAAGAGCCAGATCATGGCGCTGCCGCGCGGCGCCACGGTGGTCGACTTTGCCTACGCCATCCACAGCAACATCGGCGACCACACCTCGGCCGCCCGCATCAACGGCGACCAGGTGCCGCTGCGCACCGAGCTCAAGAACGGCGACGTGGTCGAGGTCATCACCGCGCCCGTCTCGACGCCCAACCCCGCGTGGCTCGGCTTCGTGCGCACGGGCCGGGCCCGCTCCAAGATCCGCCACTACCTCAAGACGCTGGCGCATGCCGAGTCCGAGGGCTTGGGCGAAAAGCTGCTCGCGCAGGCGCTGCGCGCCGAGGGCCTGAGCAAGCTGCCCGACGAAGACGAAGAGCACCAGGCGCTGTGGGAAAAGCTGCTGCGCTTCACCGGCAACCGCACCCGCGCCGAACTGCTGACCGACATCGGGCTGGGCAAGCGCATTGCCAGCATCGTCGCCAAGCGGCTCGTGGCCATGCTCTCGGAGTTGGGCGAACGGCCCGACGCACTGCTGCTGAGCCGCGAGCGCTTCATCTCGCACGAAACCGTGTCGCAAGGCGCGGTCACGCTCGATGGCAGCGAGAACTCATCGGTGCGCTTCGCGCTGTGCTGCCGGCCGATTCCGGGCGACCAGATCGTCGGCTACCTCGGGCACGGCGAAGGCCTGGTGGTGCACACCGAAGAATGCGGCGTGGGCCAGCGCCTGCGCCACAAGGACAGCGAACGCTTCTTCGCCGTCGAGTGGGCCGACGAGCCCACGCGCGCGTTCGAAACCGGCGTGGTCATTACCGTGCGCAACGACAAGGGCGTGCTGGCAAGGGTTGCCGCCACGCTGGCCGATGCCGAAGCCGACATCACGCATGTCGAAATGGCCGACGAGACGCCGCAGGACTCGACCGACCTGCGCTTCGTGATCGCGGTGCGCGACCGTGCGCATCTCGATGCGGTGCTGCGCGCGGCACGCCGGACCGCTTCGGTGCTGACGGCCTCCAGGACCGTGCCGATTCCCTGACAGGGCTTTGTGCAGCGCTACGCTGCAGCCGGGCGCGGCGCCGGATAGCTCACCGACAGAATCTCGACCTCGTGCGCGCCGCCCGGCGTCACGAGCTTCACCACATCGCCCTCGCGCGCCTTGAGCAGCGCCCGTGCGATCGGCGAGATCCAGCTGACCTGCGCCTTCGCGCTTTCCGCCTCGTCGATGCCGAGGATCGTGACGCTGCGCTCATCGCCGGCTTCGTCGGCATAGCGCACGGTGGCGCCAAAGAAGACTTGGTCACGCCCATGGTGCACCGACGGGTCCGTGATCTCGGCGATTTCGAGGCGCTTGGTGAGAAAGCGGATGCGTCGATCGATTTCGCGCAGGCGCTTCTTGCCGTAGAGGTAGTCGCCGTTCTCGGAGCGGTCGCCGTTCTTGGCCGCCCAGTGCACGGTCTCGACGATCTTCGGGCGCTCTTCGTCCATCAGCTGCAGCAGCTCGTCGCGCAGCCGCGCGTAGCCGTCGGGGGTGATGTAGTTCTTGCCGCCGGCGGGCAGCGGAGGCAACGCGCCATCGGCGCCGTCGTCGTCTCCGTCCGCATCGGTTTCCTTGGTGAATGCCTTGCTCACGCAGATCCTCCAAATGAAAAAAGCCCGCAACTTTCGTTGCGGGCTTTCCTTGTA
>NZ_MOWM01000003.1 GCF_016082275.1 Variovorax sp. E3 | reverse complement strand
TCCTCCTTTATTTCGCTGCGGGAGACACCCGATGCCCTGTGCACTTGGGCACGCGGCTGGTGCTCGCCGATCAACGACCGCTGCGCATAACGCTCGCGCTGATGGTGTGCTCTGCGCAGCGAAATAAAGGAGGAGGCCGCAGGCCGGGGGACATTCGCGGAGCAGAGCACACCGTCGGCGCGGGCGCGCCCCGAAGAACCGCGAACGCCACGGACCGAACAGCAGAGCCTCATCTCAGTGGGAATGACCGTGGTGCCCGTGATCGTGACCGTGCGAATGGTCATGGTCGTCGAGCAGTTCCGGCGCCAGCACGAGCGGCTTCGGGCCCTTGCTGCTGCTGCCGTGCGCGTGGTCATGGCTGTGGCCACCACCGCCGTGCGAATGTTCGTGCGAACCGTAGGCGCCGCCCTCGGGTTCGAAGGCCTCCTCGACCGCGACGACGATCAGGTGCATCGAGCGCAGCATGTCGGCCAGCACATGGTCGGGCTCGATCTTCAAGTGGTCGGGCTTGAGCTCGATCGGCACATGCCGGTTGCCCAGGTGATAGGCCGCGCGCGTCAGGTCGAACGGCGTGCCGTGGGCCGTGCAGTGCGTGATGCGCAGCACCGGCTGCGGCGCCGCGATCACCCGGACCAGCGAACCGTCTTCGGCCACCAGCACGTCGCCACCCCGCACGGCCGTGCCGCGCGGCAGGAACACGCCGATCTGGCGCCCTTGGGAATCGGTGGCGTCGAAACGGCTCTTCTGGCGGATGTCCCAGTCGAGTTCGATGGTGGCGGCGCGCTTGAGCAACACGGGCGCGAGGCCGCGGCCCTGGGGCATGAGTTTGTTGGCGGTGAGCATGGTGATGCGAATGAGGCTGGTGGACGCCGAAGCGCCCGTGGACTGCGTGAATACCTTCGAGGATACGCAGCCTGTCAAGCAGGCGCTTGCCCCCGCGTCAGAACAGGAAATACCGCTGCGCCATCGGCAGCAGCTTCGCCGGCTCGCAGGTCAGCAGGTGCCCGTCGGCGCGCACCGCGTAGGTCTGCGCATCGATCTCCATCTTCGGCGCGTAGCCGTTGTGGATCAGGTCTTTCTTGCGCACGTTGCGGATGTTCTTCACCGCGCTCAGGTGCTTGGACAAACCATAGCGTTCCTTGATGCCCGACGCCAGCCCGGCCTGCGACACAAAAGTCAGCGAGCTCCTGGCGAGCGAGCCGCCGTAGGCGCCGAACATCGGCCGGAAGTGCACCGGCTGCGGCGTGGGGATCGACGCGTTCGGGTCGCCCATGGCCGCCATCGCGATGGTGCCGCCCTTCAGGATGGTGAAGGGCTTCACGCCGAAGAAGGCCGGCTTCCAGATCACGATGTCGGCCCACTTGCCGACTTCGAGCGAACCGACCTCGTGTGCGATGCCGTGCGCGATGGCCGGGTTGATCGTGTACTTGGCGACGAAGCGCCTGGCGCGGAAGTTGTCGTTGCGCTCGTTGTCCTCGGGCAGCTTGCCGCGCTGCAGCTTCATCTTGTGCGCGGTCTGCCAGGTGCGGATGATGACCTCGCCGACACGGCCCATGGCCTGGCTGTCGGAGCTGAACATGCTGATGGCGCCCAGGTCGTGCAGCACGTCTTCGGCCGCAATGGTTTCCTTGCGGATGCGCGACTCGGCAAAGGCCAGGTCTTCGGCGATGCCGGCGTCCAGGTGGTGGCACACCATGAGCATGTCGACGTGCTCGTCGAGCGTGTTCACGGTGTAGGGCATCGTGGGGTTGGTCGACGAGGGCAAAAAGTTGTCCTCGCCCACCACGCGCAGGATGTCGGGCGCATGGCCGCCGCCCGCGCTCGGTGTGGAAGGCGCAGATGGCGCGCCCGCCCACGGCGGCGATCGTGTTCTCGACGAAGCCCGATTCATTGAGCGTGTCGCTGTGAATGGCCACCTGCGTGTCGGTGGCGTCGGCCACGTCCAGGCAGTTGCTGATGGCCGCGGGCGTGGTGCCCCAGTCTTCGTGCAGCTTCAGGCCGATGACGCCGGCCTCGATCTGCTCGTGCAGCGCGTGCGGCAGGCTGGCGTTGCCCTTGCCGAGGAAACCGAGGTTCATGGGGAACGCGTCGGCCGCCTGCAGCATGCGCTCGATGTGCCAGGGGCCGGGCGTGGCGGTGGTGGCGAAGGTGCCGGTGGCGGGGCCGGTGCCGCCGCCGAGCATGGTGGTGACGCCGGAAGACAGTGCCTCTTCGATCTGCTGCGGGCAGATGAAGTGGATGTGGCTGTCGATGCCGCCGGCGGTGACGATGTTGCCCTCGCAGCTGATGATCTCGGTGCCCGGGCCGATGACGATGTCCACGCCCGGCTGCACGTCGGGGTTGCCGGCCTTGCCGATGGCGGCGATGCGCCCGTCCTTCAGGCCGATGTCGGCCTTGACGATGCCCCAGTGGTCGAGGATCAATGCGTTGGTCAGCACCGTGTCGACGGCACCTTGCGCGCGGGTGCGCTGCGACTGCGCCATGCCGTCGCGGATCGTCTTGCCGCCGCCGAACTTCACCTCTTCGCCGTAGCCGCCGGCGCGCAGCGTGTAGTCGGCCTCGACCTCGATCAGCAGGTCGGTGTCGGCGAGGCGGACCCGGTCGCCCACGGTGGGGCCGAAGATTTCTGCGTATGCACGCCTTGCGATGGTCGCCATCTCAGCGTTCCTCTTTTCGTGGGATGCCGCGGAACCGGCTTTGCCGGGCCGCTGGCGTCGCCCCCTGGAAGGGGGTTGGCGTAGCGACACGAAGTGCGCGAAGACTGGGGGTCATTCCAGTTTCCCTTGAACCAGGCCGCGAAAGCCGTAGACGATGCGATCGCCGGAGAAGTCGACCAGTTCGACCGTGCGCTGCTGCCCCGGCTCGAAGCGCACCGCGCGCCCGAGGCGATGTTCAGCCGCATGCCGCGCGCGGCCTCGCGGTCGAAGCCCAGCGCGCCGTTGGTCTCGGCGAAGTGGTAGTGCGAGCGACCTGGATCGGCCGGTCGGCGGTGTTCTGCACCACCAGCGTGAGGGTGCGGCGGCCGGGGTTGAGCGTGTGCTCGCCGTCGTCGGTGAAGAGTTCGCCGGGCGTCATGGCGGTGCTCAGACGGCCTGGGCCAGCAGCGACGCACCCAGCACCACCACGGCGGCGCCGGCCACGCGCGGCAGCCATGCGTTGGCGTTGCGCAGCGCCCAGCCCACGGCGATGCCCGCGACGTGCAGCAGCACGGTCGCGCAGACCATGCCGGCCAGCGTGAGGGCCGCGCCTTGCTCGCTCGCGAGCTCGTAGCCGTGCGCCACGCCGTGGAAGACGGCGAACACGCCGACCACCACCATGGCGACCGCGGCCGGCAGGTGTACGCGCGTGACCACCAGCAGGCCCAGCACCAGCAGCGAGGCCGCGATCATCGGCTCGACCGCCGGCAACTGCACGCCGGCCAGGCCCATCAGCGCGCCCACCAGCAGCATGCCGGCGAAGGCCAGCGGCGCCCACAGCAGGTCGGGCCAGGCGCGGCGCGCGGCCAGGGCGCTCCAGAAGCCGACCGCGACCATGGCGGCCAGGTGGTCGGCGCCGGTCAACGGGTGCAGGAAGCCGGTGCTGAAGCCGTGGTGCATGCCGCCGTCGACACCGACGTGGGCGCTGGCTGCGAACGGGAGCAATGCGGCGAGCAGTGCGAGGGTCTTGGAGGCGGTGGTCTTGCGCATGGAGAAAGCGTCCTTCTTGTTCTGTGTTCTGTTTCGTTCCGTCTGGCGTCAGACGATGGGCTGGTGAACGGTCACGAGCTTGGTGCCGTCGGGGAAGGTGGCTTCGATCTGGATGTCCGGAATCATCTCGGCGATGCCGTCCATCACGTCGGCGCGGGTCAGCACGCCGCGCCCGTCGCTCATGAGCTCGGCCACGCTCTTGCCGTCGCGCGCGCCTTCCATCACGGCGGCGGAAATCAGCGCGATGGCTTCGGGGTAGTTGAGCTTCAGCCCGCGCGCCTTGCGGCGTTCGGCGAGCAGCGCCGCGGTGAAGATCAGCAGCTTGTCTTTTTCGCGCGGGGTCAGTTCCATGGGAGCGGCATCGGGTGGCTGGGAGAGTCGGCCATTATGGGCAAAGCGACTCCTTTGCAACAGTCGTGCCGTGTTCGCCAAAAGTCGTACGGATTGCACGGAAGTGGTGATTGGGTGCTGTGCGAGAGGGGCTGGAAACGGGGGCTCGGTGCTACTTTGGGCGCGTTCGGATGCACAAAGAAAAAAGGGAGGGCTGGAACATGCAGTCGCAAGCTGGCGGGAAGGTCGACTTTCATAAGTCGAGCAATTTCATGCGGTCATGGGCGCCGCAGGCCGGTGAGATTTGTGGTGAGGGCATTGCGCTGTCGATGAACCGGGCGCCACCATTGGCGCAGGGGCGGACCGGCGTCGAGGGGCGCGGACGGAAATCGATGGAAGTGCCCTCCAGAAGGCAGTCCAAGGAAGACTCCTATGCCGGCGCCGTACTCGGCGCGATCAAGGTTGCGGAGTCAATGTCCGGCGCCGTGGGGCGCTTCCAGCAGTGGTTGAAGTCGCCCCCGCCCGCACCGGCGGACAAAACCGAGCCTGCGAAGACCGTTCCGCCATTCGACATCCAGGATATTCCGGGAGCGATGCGCAAGCTGGGGGCGCCGCTCGGGGCGCAATTGATGGACAAATGGTTTGCAGGCCCGTTGAACTACTCGCCGACATCGGGTGACGAGCGCAACGGCATCAACCAGAACGGGGTGCCCTATCCGCCGAGCATGATCGACACCACCTCGGTCAAGATCGATTGGGTGCTGAGGTTCGAAAGGGCCAGGAAAGGGCTGGACTTCCTGATGTCCCAGCTCGAAACGCCGCCTGCGCTGAAGATAGCGGCCAACGCGCTGCGCCCGTACCGGAACCGGCGGGACATCTGGCCCTGGCTCGAGTGCAAGGGAGACATCCCGAGTTTTCACAAGGCGTTCCAGTTCCAGTTGGCGCCCGTGGAGGGCACCCTCAGCCAGAAGCTGGCGCAGTTCGTCACGCAGTCGCTCTTCAACGAAGGTGCGCCGGACGACCTGACCTGTGTCCTGGGTTCCTTCAATCTCTACGCGGCGATCTCATACGCCTACTTCGACCACAAGAACAAGGCTGCCGTCGTGACTCACGTCTCCGTCTACGTGAAAGACAACTTCACATTCACGGACAAGAAGGGCGAGGCGTCGCAGTACCTGGGGCATTGGAGTCGCAGCCATGTGGCGATTGTTCCTGTTCACGAGGCAGCGGCATTGGCGAACATCGGATGGGTCGGATATCCGGTGGTGCAAGGCGACGTGCATGCCAAGGACGCCGTGCTCTATCCGGTCAGGAACTCGGACTTTCGCGCGTGGCAGCGCAAGCACAACCAGGGCGGCGATTTCGTCATCTATACAGACCGGTTCACCATGAAACTCGACACGCCGATCAGGGTGGCGCTATGAGGCTCGACATTCGCGCCGCGCTGCGGCGAGCGGGGCGTGTCCTCCGGTGGACGCTTTGCGCCACGTTCATCCTGTTCGCCATCAAGTATTGCTTCGAGGTGAAGGCTCGCCTCAGGGCCGACAACCGTCCCGACGAATGGTGGAGCGAGGTTTCACCCATTCAAGATGGGGCCTACACGGCCAGACTCGTCTTCACCAGTCGCGACACGATCTTGCTGAGGCTCTATCGCACGGGCGATCCGATACTGCTCGCGGAACGCGTCTACACGGAGCACGGCGTTGCGCTGCATTGGGTGGACGACGGCTGGCTGATCTACGACACCTCCCTCGACGACGGCGCCATCCAGCTCCCGCCCACCCGCCTCGACAGACTCCTCGCCAAACTCCCCTGACCGCCGGGGGCGCCCGTGCCGATGGCACGAAAGATGCACCGAAACGGTGTGAACCCCGCCGAAGCCCCCACCACCCCCGACGACGCGCCCCAGCGCATCGTCAAGGTGCGGCGCGACTACAACAGCTGGGTCGCCAGCGAAACACTGGAGGACTACGCCCTTCGCTACACCCCGCAGCGCTTTCGCAAGTGGTCCGAATGGCGGGTGGCCAACACGGCGTTCGGCGCGGCGTCGTTCCTGATCCTCGAGGCGGTGGGGGCCACGCTGCTGGTGCAGTACGGCTTTGCCAACGCCTTCTGGGCGATCCTGGCGACGGGGCTGATCATCTTCCTGGCGGGCCTGCCGATCAGTGTGTACGCGGCGCGCTACGGCGTCGACATGGACCTGCTCACGCGCGGCGCGGGCTTCGGCTACATCGGCTCGACGCTCACCTCGCTGATCTACGCGAGCTTCACCTTCATCTTCTTCGCGCTCGAGGCGGCGGTGATGGCCTATGCGCTGGAACTGGCGCTGGGCATTCCGCCGGTCTGGGGCTACCTGGTGTGCGCGCTGGTGGTGATTCCGCTGGTCACGCACGGGGTGTCGGCCATCAGCCGGCTGCAGCTGTGGACCCAGCCGCTGTGGCTGCTGATGCTGGTCGTGCCCTTCGGCTACGTGCTGGTGCGCGATCCTGGTGCGTTTGCGGGCATCGTGCACTACAACGGGGTTCGATCGGCCACCAAGGGCTTCGATCTGCACCTCTTTGGCGCTGCCCTCACGGTCGGCATTGCGCTCATCACCCAGATGGGCGAGCAGGCCGACTACCTGCGCTTCATGCCCGCGCGCACCGCGGCCACGGCGCGGCGCTGGTGGGCCGGGGTGCTGGCGGGCGGGCCGGGCTGGGTGGTGCTTGGAGTGTTCAAGATGCTGGGCGGGGCGCTGCTGGCCTATCTCGCCATCCAGCACATGGTGCCGGCCGAGCGCGCGGTCGACCCGAACCAGATGTACCTCGCGGCCTACGAGTACGTCTTTCCCAACTACGGCTGGGCGGTGGCGGCCACGGCGCTGTTCGTGGTGATCTCGCAGCTCAAGATCAACGTGACCAACGCCTATGCGGGCTCGCTGGCGTGGAGCAACTTCTTCTCGCGCGTGGCGCACAGCCACCCGGGGCGCGTGGTGTGGGTGGTGTTCAACGCGCTGATCGCCTTCATGCTGATGGAGATGAACGTGTTCGAGGCGCTGGGCGACGTGCTCGGGCTGTTCGCCAACATCGCCATCGCCTGGATGATGGCGGTGGTGGCCGACCTGGTCATCAACAAGCCGCTGGGGCTGTCGCCGCCGGGCATCGAGTTCAAGCGCGCGCACCTGTGGGACATCAACCCGGTGGGCGTGGGCGCGATGGCGCTGGCCTCGGGGCTGTCGATCACGGCGCACCTGGGTGTGTTCGGGCCGCTGGCGCAGGCGTTCTCGGCGTTGATCGCGCTGGGCACGGCGCTGGTCGCCTCGCCGCTGCTGGCGTGGGCGACGGGCGGCAAGTACTACCTGGCGCGCGGCTCGTGGGCGCAGGGCGCCGTGGCGTTCGCGCCCGCGCCGGGCCCCCGCGCGGTGCGCTGGGCGAAGGTCGAGCACGATGACTACGGCAACGGCGGCGAGGGCAGCTACCGCCGCCTGAAGGTGCAGCACTGCGTGATCTGCGAGCGCGAGTACGAAGGGCCCGACATGGCCCATTGCCCCGCCTACCAGGGCGCGATCTGCTCGCTGTGCTGCACGCTCGACGCGCGCTGCGGCGACCTGTGCAAGCCGCATGCGAGCCTGTCGGCGCAGTGGTCGGCGGTGCTGCGCTGGCTGCTGCCGCGGCGCAGCTGGCGCTACCTGGACACGGGGCTCGGCCACTTCCTGCTGCTGATGCTGGTCATCGTGCCGCTGCTGGCGGTGGTGTTCGGCGTGCTCTACCAGCAGGAGCTGCGCGCGTTCGGCGAAGGCGCGCTGGCGCTGGCCTCGCAGGCCGACGTGGCGGCGGCGCTGGCGGGCGTGCAGCAGTCTTCGCTGCGCTCGGGTTTTCTCAAGGCCTACATGGCGCTGCTGGTCATCGCGGGCATCGTCGCGTGGTGGCTGGTGCTGGCGCACCAGAGCCGCAAGGTGGCGCAGGAAGAATCGAACCGCCAGACCCACCTGCTGGTGCGCGAGATCGCGCTGCACCGCGAGACCGACCGTGCGCTGCAAGCCGCCAAGCAGACTGCCGACGAGGCCCGCGAGATCGCGGAGCACGCCAAGCTCGCGGCCGAGCTCGCCAAGCAGGCGGCCGACCAGGCCAACCAGGCCAAGAGCCGCTACATCAGCGCCATCAGCCACGAGCTGCGCACGCCGCTCAACAGCATCCTGGGCTACGCGCAGCTGATGGGCGAAGACCCGTCGGTGCCGCCGCACCGTCAGCAGGCGGTGGCCGTCATCAAGCGCGGCGGCGAGCATCTGCTGTCGCTGATCGAAGGCACGCTGGCCATTGCGCACATCGAGGCCGGCAAGCTCACGCTGCACGCGCGGCCGATGCGTTTTGCCGACACGCTGCGCGAGCTGGCCGACATGTTCGAGCTGCAGGCGGCCGAGAAGGGGCTGCAGTTCCGCTTCGAGGCGGCGGGGCCCTTGCCCGAGGTGGTGCGCGCCGATGAAAAGCGCGTGCTGCAGATCCTCATCAACCTGCTGGGCAACGCGATCAAGTTCACGGCGGCGGGGCAGGTCACGCTGCGGCTGGCCTATGCGCGCGAGTTCGCGTCGATCGAGATCGAGGACACCGGCCCGGGCATGCCCGCCGGTGACATCGAGCGCATCTTCGAGCCCTTTGCGCGCGGCAACGCGGCGGGCGCGTCGGCGGCGCCGGGCGCGGGCCTGGGGCTCACCATCGCGAAGATGCTGACCGACCTGATGGGCGGCGAGATGAAGGTGCGCAGCACGCCGGGCGAAGGCTCGCTGTTCTGCGTGCGCCTCTTCCTTCCGCGCGTGCACGACACGGTGGCCGGCACCGGCCGCCCGGTGCCCGTGCAGCGCGCGCGGCGCGGCTACGAAGGACCGCGCAGGCGCCTGCTGGTGGTCGACAACGAGGAGGCCGACCGCGACCTGCTGGGCCATGTGCTCGCGCCGCTGGGCTTCGAGCTGCGCAGCGCGGCCAGCGGCCACGACGCGCTGGACCTGATCGCCGCCGGCTACCGGCCCGATGCGATGTTCGTCGACCTCGCGATGCCGGGCATCGACGGCTGGGAGACCATCCGGCGCGCGCGCAAGCTCGGGCTGAACGGGGCGTCGGTGGCCATCGTCTCGGCGAACGCCTTCGACAAGGGGCTCGACAACGACGTGGGCATTGCGCCCGAAGACTTCTTCGTCAAGCCGGTGCGCCACACCGAGCTGCTCGACTGGCTGGAGCGCCGCCTCGGGCTGCAATGGACCGACACCGCCGCCAAGCCCGCCCCCGTGGCGCCGCGCACCTTGCAGGCCCCGTCGCTGCCGCGCCTGCGCGCGCTCGAGGAGGCCGTGAGCCTCGGCTATTTCCGCGGCATCATGAACCAGCTCGACGCCATCGACGCGGCGCAGCCCGAGTGCGCTGGCTGGTCCGAAGCCCAGCGCGTGCTGGCCCGTCAGTTCCAGTTCGAAGCGATGAGCCGCGCGCTCGCCGAAGCCGTTGAAAGCGCCGCATGACCCAGACCCCGCCCATTGCCACGGAAGCATCGCCGCTGGCCCGAACCCTGCGCGAACAGCAGGGCGCCAACAGCGACCTCGTGCTGATCGTCGACGACGTGCCCGACAACCTCGCGGTGCTGCACGACGCGCTCGACGAGTCGGGCTACACCGTGCTCATCGCCACCAACGGCGAACAGGCGCTGCAGCGTGCCGCGCAGGCCCGGCCCGACATCGTGCTGCTCGACGCGATGATGCCGGGCATCGACGGCTTCGAGGTGGCGCGCCGGCTCAAGGCCGATGCCGCCACGGCGCACATTCCGATCGTGTTCATGACGGGCCTGACCGAGACCGAGCACCTCGTGGCCGCGCTGGAGGCGGGCGGTGTCGACTACGTCACCAAGCCCATCAAGCCGAAGGAAGTGCTGGCGCGCATGAACGTGCACCTGCAGGGCGCCCGCCGCGCGCGGCAGGACGCGCAGCAGGCCGGCCAGGCGCGCAACGCGCTCGACGCCTTCGGCTACGCGAGCATCACCGTGCGCCTGCCCGAGGGCCGGCTGATCTGGCAGACCGCGCTGGCGCGCGACCTGCTGCTGCGCTACTGCGAAACCCGCGCGCCCGAGACGCCGCCCGCGGTGCTCGACTGGCTGCGCAAGCACACGCCCGATGCGCGGCAGCGCGGCATCGAGCCGCCGGTGCTGTCGATCGCGCAAGGCGCCAGCAGCCTGACCTTGCGGCTGCACCAGCAGACCAGCAGCGACGACGACGGCGACGAGTGGATGATCATCATGCGCGAGGTGTCCGACACTGGCGTGATCGAGGCCATGAGCCTGAGCCTGAAGCTCACGGCGCGCGAGGCCGAGGTGCTGTACTGGGTGGTCAAGGGCAAGACCAACAAGGACATCGGCGAAATCCTGGGCAGCAGCCCGGCCACGGCCAAGAAGCACCTGGAGCGGGTGTACGTGAAGCTGGGCGTCGAGACGCGCACGGCCGCCGCCGGCGTGGCCATCAAGCGCATCCGCGAGCTGCAGCCGCAGTTCGAGATCTGAGCGTTCCGCCAAAAAGCGCTGCGGCGCCGCGTCATGGCGCCGACTTCCGGCATCCCTAGAATGTTTCCAGGGCCCGAGGGATGCTCGCGATGAAGAACAACAGGCAAGGAACAAACACCCGACCGCCGGCGCCCGGCTGGGCGCTTGTCGTGTCCTGCGCGTTCGCGAGCCTGGGCGCGCAGGCCGCGGGCCATTTCGACGTCGACGACGCGGGCACGCTCGACCCCGGCCAGTGCCAGTACGAAACCTGGTGGGGCCGCACGGGCACCGAGCCGGTCACGGGCTTTCACTTCGGGCCGGCCTGCCGGGTCGGGCCGGTGGAGCTGGGCCTGAATTTCGACCGCACCTCGGTGGCGGGCGTTCATTCGGTCACGGGCGGGCCGCAGGTCAAATGGAATTTTCTGGGGCAGGCGCCGACGCGCCGTTCAGCGTTGCCGTGTCCGCCAGCACCGTGTCCGACCTGAAGCGCGGCGGGCGCATGGGCGGGCAGCTGGTCGTGCCGATGACCTGGCGCCCGGCCAGCAGCCTGCAGGTGCATGTGAACCTGGGCGCCGACTGGGCGCTGGGCACCGGTGTTCGCACGCCGCGCGGCGGGGCGGCGGTCGAATGGGCGCTGAACGACACCGTGTCGCTGATCGCGGAGCGCAACCGCGCGGCGGGCGTGTGGACCTCGCGCGTGGGCGGGCGCTTCAGCCTGACACCGCTGATCAGCGTGGACGTCAGCGCCTCGCGCACCGGGCCGCAGGGCGTGCGCGGCTTCGTGATCGGGCTGAACCACGAGTTCACCTGGAAGTGAACCGCCGGCCGCGGCATCAGCGCAGGTAGCGCTGGATCCGTTTTTCGTCTTCGGCCAGTTGCTGGCGCATCAGCGAGATGAAGTCGCGCGCGGTGGCCGACAGCACCTTGCCCGCCGGCATGGCCAGCAGGCAGGTGAAGAACACGTCGACCGAGAACTTGCGCACCACCAGCCCGCGCTCGGCGTAGTCGAGCGCGGTGATCGGGTTGACCAGGCCCACGCCCAGGCCGCGCAGCGCCATCTCGCACACGCTGGCCGCATAGGGCGTCTGCACCAGCACGCGCAGCGCCACGCCGTGCGGGGCCAATGCGGCCTCGAGCCGCTGGTGGGACGGGTCTTCGGGGTTCAACGAGAGAAAGGGCGCTTCGGCCAATTGCTCGGGCTTGATGGTCTTGAAGCGGGCCAGCGCATGGTCCGCCGGCATCACCACCACGCCGGGAAAGCGCGCGAAGGTCGAGTGCTCGATGCCTTCGAGCGAGAGCTCGTCGGCCATCAGCCCGAAGTCGGAGATGCCCATGGCCACGCGGTCGCGCACGTCTTTCGAGCTCAGCACCTGCAGCGACACCTGCGGCCACGGACTCGCGCCGCGGTGCGCCTTCAGCCGTGCCAGCGCGCGCGGCATGAAGCCCAGGCCGTAGGCCGGAAAGCAGCACAGCTCGAGCTGGCTCACGCCGAAGTCGCGCAGGCTGCGCACGCGGTGCTCGATGGCGTCCATGCCGATGAACACGCGCTCGACCTCGATCCACAGCGCGCGCGCCTCGGGCGTGGGCACCAGCCGCCCGCTCGTGCGCTGGAACAGCAGCATGCCGGCCTGCGCCTCCAGGCGCTTGAGCGACTGGCTGATGGCGGGCTGCGTCACATGCAGCAGGGCGGCTGCCTTGCGGGTGGAGCTGCCGCGCATCAGCGCCCGGAAGGTCTCGATTTCGGCGAAGCGCATCGATAAGTTTTTTTATCGGTTGAGTATCTGGGGCTGCGTAATTTTATTTCCGATTGCATAAGATTTGGGCACAACCTCCAACGCATGACCCTCGTGACGACATCGCCAGTCCTGGATTTCAAGTTCGCCGCATCGCCCGCGGACCCCTTGGCCTCCCCGTCGGGGGAGTCTCCGGCGATGGTCCGGGACCGCACGCCGAAGCCCGCGCGCAACCCGCGCCTGCGCGGCCTGCAGTGCCTGCGGTGCGACGCGCTCTACCCGATCACGCTCACGCACGACGGCTGCCCGGCCTGCAAGCGCGCGGGCATTCATGTCGCGCTGCGTGCCAGCTACCTGCCCGACAGCCCGGCCGACACGATGCCCATGCCTTATGCGTCGGGCTTCGCGCTGGGGGAGGGCGGCACGCCGCTGCAGCAGATGCCCGAGCTGGCGCAGCAGTTCGGCGTGGCCCGGCTGGCCATCAAGGACGAGTCGTGCAACCCCACCGGCTCGCACAAGGACCGCATGACGGCCGTGGGCGTGGCGCAGGCGCTCGACTTCGACGCCCACACGCTGGTGCTGGCCTCGTCGGGCAACGCGGCCGTCTCGGCGGCGCACTACGCCTGGGCCGCGGGCCTGGGCTGCGAGGTCGCCACCTACGAAGGCATGCCCGCCACCTTCGCGCGGCAACTCGACGCGCTGGGCGCGCGGCGCTATGTGTTCGCCGACAACGCGAGCCGCTGGGCCTTCGTGCGCGAGCGCTCGCAGTACCCCGGCTATTTCGCGCTGACCAACTACCGCCTGCCCGCGCTGGGCAGCGCGCCGCTGGCGATCGAGGGCTACAAGCCGATCGCGCTCGAATGCGTGACCGACGGCGGCCTGCCCGATCACATCGTGATCCCGACCGCGCGCGGCGACCTCGCCTGGGGCATCTATGCAGGCTTTCGCGACCTGCTGGCGGCGGGGCGCATCGCGCGCCTGCCCAAGTTGTGGCTGGTGGAGCCCTTCGCGCGGCTGTCGCGCGTGCTGGCGGGCGGCGCCATCAACGGCAGCTATCCGGGCCATACCGACCAGTTCTCGACCGCCGGCGCCACCGTCACTTACCTGCAATGGCAGGCGGCAACCGCCACGGGCGGCGGCGCGGTGGTGGTGGACGACGAGCAGGCCCGCGCGGCGCGGCGGCTGCTCACCGCGGCCGGCGTGAGCGCCGAGCTGTGCGCGGCCGGCGGCCTGGCCGCGCTGAAGCAGCTGCGCGAGAGCAATGCCATCGCGGCCGATGCCCATGTGGTGCTGATGCTCACGGCCAGCGCGTCGAGCGACCCGAGTTGGCCCGACCGCTCCGTCTGAACCCAAAGGAATCCGCCATGCCGACGATGAATCGCCGGGCCGTTCTGGCCGCCGGCCCTGCAGCCCTGCTCGCCGCCAGCCTGCCCGCCTGGGCCGCCTACCCCGACAGGCCCGTCAAGCTCATCGTGCCCTGGGCGGCGGGCGGCAGCACCGATGCCATCTCGCGGGCGATGGCGCAGCGCATGAGCCAGACCCTCGGCAGCCCGGTGATCGTGGACAACCGGCCCGGCGCGGCCGGCATGATCGGCACCGACGCAGCCGCCAAGGCCGCGCCCGACGGCTACACCATCGCCATCGTCGAACTGCCGCACGCCATTGCGCCGGCGGTGACGGCCAAGCTGCCGTACGACCTGCTGCGTGACTTCACGCCCGTGACCATGATCGGCACCTCGCCGCTGGTGTTCTTCGCGGGCATGGACGACGACAGCAAGGACTTCAAGACCTTCATCCGCGCGGCCGCCGCCAAGGCCGCGCCGCCGGCCATCGCGCACAGCGGCGCGGGCACGGTGAGCCACTTGGCGGCCGAACTGCTCGCGAGCCGCACGAAGATCCGCTTCAACATGGTCCCGTACCGGGGCTCGGCACCCGCGCTCACCGACGTGGCGGCGGGCACGGTGGCGGGCCACTTCGCCACGCTGGCCAGCGGCTCCAGCCTGCTGGGCGCCAACCGCATCCGCCCGCTGCTGGTGACGAGCACGCAGCGCGTGAACATTCCGGGCCTGCAGAGCGTGCCCGCGCTGGCCGAGAACAACCTCAAGGGCCTGGAGATCGACCAGTGGTGGGCCATGGTCGCGCCCGCCACCACGCCGCTCGACGTGATCGAGAAGCTGCGGCGCGAAGCCATTGCCGCGCTGGAGCATCCGTCGGTGAAAGAGCGGCTGTCGGTGCTGGGCGTGCAGATGAAGGGATCGACGCCGCTGGAGCTGCGCGCGTTCCTGCGCGCCGAGGCCGAGCGCTGGCAGAAGGCCGCGCACGAGATCGGCCTGCAACCGCAGTAGCCGACGGGCGTCCTTCCTGTCTTCTTTCTACTTCGCGTCGCTGTAGACCGTGGCGCGCGACACGCCCATGTGCGCTGCCGCAATTTCGGCGCCGCGCCGCACTTCCAGCAGGCCGGCCTTCTTCAGTTCCTGTACCAGCTGCCTGCGGTCGGCGGGCTTGAGCGAGCGCGAGGTGGTCGCGCGCGTCGCCGCGAACTCGTCAATGCGCGCGTGGATGCGGTCGGCGTGGTTGCCGCCGGCTTCCAGGTGTTCATGCACTTCCTTGTCCTCGATGCGCGTGAACTGCGAGATCGCACCCTGGAAGCTCTGGAACAGCGTGAGGTCGACGTTCAGGCACAGCGCCGCCACGTACTCGCCGCTCTCGTCCTTGATGCCGATCGACGTGCTCTTGACCTTGCGCCCGTCGGGAAAGGTGTTGGCGTAGTTGGCGATCACCGCCGGAAATTCGGGGTCGCGGATGCGCGCCAGGCCCAGCTCGGTGACCGACTGGCCGACTTCCCGGCCGCTCAGGCTGTTCTCGATGGCGTAGATCGCGTTCTTCGGGTTGCTCAGGTCGTGCACCACCACTTCGCAGAAGGGCGCGAAGGTTTCGCCCAGGCCCTCGGCCATGTTGCGCAGCATTTCGAGTACGTGCTTGTTCGACTTCTTTTTCATGGCATGGAATGTATCCAGCGCTGGACGAATAATCCAGTTTATACAAAAAGTATAGAGTTGGATGTATTATCCAATTTTGTCCATGGAGTCGCGAATGAACTCGAAAGAACGCGCGCGCTACGTCGATCCGCGCACCGGCAAGCACTACGACCTGGCCGAGCGCCGCTGGCGTTCGGACGACGGCAACCCGATGATGGTCACGCCGCTGCCCGGCATTTCGCGCGACGACATCGATTCGCGCACCCGCTCGCTGTGGCGCTATCGGGCGGCGCTGCCCGTGGCTATCGAGAACCCCGCGAGCATGGGCGAGGGCTGTACGCCGCTGGTGCAAAAGCGCTGGGGCGGTCTCGAGCCGTACTTCAAGCTCGAGTGGTTCAACCCGACCTGCAGCTTCAAGGACCGCGGCGCGGCCGTGATGATGTCGTTCCTGCGCCAGATCGGCGTCCACGCGGTGCTCGAAGACAGCTCGGGCAACGGCGGCGCGGCCATTGCGGCGGCGGGCGCGGCGGCGGGCATGCGCGTGAAGGTGCTGGCGCCCAGCTACACGCCGGCGCCGAAGGTGGCGCAGATCCGCGCCTTCGGGGCCGAGGTGCAACTGGTGCCGGGGCCGCGCGAGGCGTCGGAACACGAGGCGGTGCGCCAGTCGGAATCGGTTTTCTACGCGAGCCACAACTGGCACCCGTTCTTCCTGCAGGGCACGAAGACCCTGGCCTACGAGCTGTGGGAAGACCTGGCTTTGTGGCGCCCGACAACGTGGTGATTCCGGCCGGCGCGGGCAGCAATGTGCTGGGCTGCTGGATCGGCTTCAAGGAGCTGCTGGCGGCGGGGCAGATCAAAAAGCTGCCGCGCCTCTTCGTGGCGCAGCCGCTGAACTGCTCGCCGATCGACGCGAGCTTCACGGCCGGTGTCGACACGCTGGTGGAGCGCGCCGTGCTGCCGACCATTGCCGAAGGCACGGCGATCAAGCGGCCCGTGCGGTTGAAGGAAATCCTGCAAGCGCTGCGCGAGACGAACGGCCGCACGGTGGCGCTGACCGAGGCGCAGATTGCCGAGGCGGTGCGTCAGCTGGCGGCGAGCGGGCTGTACACCGAGCCCACGTCGGCCTCGGCCGCGGCGGCCATCGAGGTGCTGGCGCAGCGCGGCGAGATCCAGCCCGGCGAGACCACGGTCGCGCTGCTGACCGGGACCGGGCTGAAGTCCACGCAGTTCATGACCGAGCTGTTCGGCGGCACCACCGCTGCCGCCTAAACGGGTTCACCAGGGCCACGCGATGCGTGTGCCCGTGCCGGTCTCGGCCGCGCGTGCTTGCAGCAGGCGCGCGACGGTCAGGTCCTGCAAGGCCAGGCCGGTCATGTCGAACACGGTGATGTCGGCGGGCGCGCGTTCGAAGGGCGCCTTGCCGCTCAGCAGGTCGCCGAGTTCGGTGCTGGCCGTGTCGGGGGCCCACTGGGTTTCGCCGATCTGCCGGGCTTGCATGCGGTCGTCCACGAACAGGCGGGCGCGCGGCAGCAGGCCTTCGGGAAGTTCGCGCTTGCCCCGCGTGTCGGCCCCGACGCAGTTCAGGTGCGTGCCAGGCTGCACGGCGTCCAGGTCGAACAGCGCGCCGCCGCCCGGGGTGGCGGTGATCACGATGTCGCTCCGGGCGACGGCCGCGTTGCGGTCGCCGGCGGGAGCGATGTGGCAGCGCCCGGTGAAGGCGGCCTCGAAGGCGGTGTTGCGCCGGCCGTCGGCACTCATATAGAGAACGTCTTGCAGCGTGGGCAGCAGGCGCAGCGCGAAGTCGAGCTGGATGCGCGCCTGCACGCCGGTGCCGAAAACGCACAGCCGCGTGCTGCCGGGGCGCGCAAGTTGCTGGAGGCCGAGCCCGCCGGCCGCGCCGGTGCGCACGGTCGTGACCGCGTTGCCGTCGATGACGCACTGCGGCCGTCCCGTGGCGGGGTCGATCAGCAGGATCGTCGCCTGGTGGGGCTCGCCGCCGCGCTGCCGGTTGGCGGGCCAGAAGCCGGCGGCCTTGAAGCCGAGCAGGCCCTGGGCCTGCACATCGCCCGACTTGATGCCGAACACGCCGCCGGTTTTCAGCGGCTCGCGCACGACCGGGAACACGCGGCCCTCGCGGTCGCTGTGCAACACGAAGGCTTCGCGCACGGCCTGGCGCACGTCGTCGGGGGAGAGAAGGGCGTCGACCTGGTGCTTGTCGAGCAGAAGGAGTTGGGCGTCGGCGGGCGACGGTGATGCATTCATCTGGAAATATTATCTATTTTCAGACGAAAAATCAAAAATATCGACTTTCGTCGATGCCGGTCAGCGTCCCGTCTGCACCTTGATGCGGATGCTCGCCACCTCCCAGCCCCGGTTCTTGAGCCGCGTGACCAGCATCGGCGCCAGCTGGCGCAGCTTGGCGGCGGCGGCGCTGCCCTTGACCAGCAGGCACCACACGTCGCCCTCCGCCGGGCCGGCCTGAATGGCCCCGCGCATGGCAGGTGGAATCAGGCCTTCCACGGCTTTCAGCCGCTCCGCCGTGTCGCGGGCGCGCGCCATCAGGCTGCCCAGGGTGGGCGAGCCTTCCGCAGCTTGCTGCAGCGAAATCGGAGGTGGCGTGCGGCGATACATGGGTAATCCAGGGGTTAGAAACAAGACAGCTAAAATGCCCGGTTTGCCGACGTTCGCGCCGGAAAAAAGGCCGCTTGCTTTAATGGGAAGCGCGCCCAACTGCTTTCACCATATCTTAGGGAATCCGGTCGAAGTGCCTGTCGTCTCAGGTGCCCGCCCATCTCCACCCATGGCAACCAACTTCCTGACCCAGATTTTCGGCAGTCGCAACGATCGGCTCCTCAAGCAGTATCGCAAGACGGTGGAACGCATCAATGCGCTCGAACCCGAGTTCGAGAAGCTCAGCGACGACGGGCTGCGCGCCAAGACGCAGGAGTTCAAGGACCGCATCGCCAAGGGCGAGACCCTCGATGCGCTGCTGCCGGAGGCTTTTGCCACGGTGCGCGAAGGCTCCAAGCGCATCATGAAGATGCGCCACTTCGACGTGCAGCTGCTGGGCGGCATGGCGCTGCACAACGGCAAGATTTCCGAAATGCGCACGGGCGAAGGCAAGACGCTGACCGCCACGCTGCCGGTGTACCTGAACGCGCTGTCCGGCAAGGGCGTGCACGTGGTCACGGTGAACGACTACCTCGCCAGCCGCGACGCGCGCTGGATGGGCCGGCTGTACAACTTCCTCGGGCTGTCGGTGGGCATCAACCTGCCCCAGATGCCGCGCGAGGAAAAGCAGCAGGCCTACGGCAGCGACATCACGTACGGCACCAACAACGAGTACGGCTTCGACTACCTGCGCGACAACATGGTCTACGAGCCCGGCGACCGGGTTCAGCGCGGGCTGAATTTCGCCATCGTCGACGAAGTGGACTCGATCCTGATCGACGAGGCCCGCACGCCGCTGATCATCAGCGGCCAGGCCGAAGACCACACCGACCTCTACCTGGCCATCAACAAGGTGGTGCCGCTGCTGACCAAGCAGGAAGGCGAAGCCGACCCGCGCACGGGCGAGGGCGTCACGGTGCCCGGCGACTTCACGGTCGACGAGAAGACGCACCAGGTGTTCCTGACCGAAGACGGCCACGAGAACGCCGAGCGCATCCTGGGCGAGTTCAAGCTGCTGCCCGAAGGCGCGTCGCTGTACGACCCGGCCAACATCACGCTGATGCACCACCTGAACGCGGCGCTGCGCGCCCGTCACCTGTACCACCGCGACCAGCACTACGTGGTGCAGCAGGGCGAAGTGGTCATCGTCGACGAGTTCACCGGCCGCCTCATGACGGGCCGCCGCTGGAGCGACGGCCTGCACCAGGCCGTGGAAGCCAAGGAAGGCGTGGAGATCCAGGCCGAGAACCAGACGCTGGCCTCGATCACCTTCCAGAACTACTTCCGCCTGTACGGCAAGCTGGCCGGCATGACCGGCACGGCCGACACCGAGGCCTACGAATTCCAGGAAATCTACGGTCTCGAGACCACGATCATTCCGCCCAACCGCATCAGCAAGCGCGAAGACCAGCTCGACCGCGTCTACAAGACGACGCGCGAGAAGTACGAAGCGGCCATCCAGGACATCCGCGAGTGCTACGAGCGCGGCCAGCCGGTGCTGGTGGGCACCTCGTCCATCGAGAACTCGGAAATCATCGACGGCCTGCTCGAGAAGGCGGGCCTGCCGCACCAGGTGCTGAACGCCAAGCAGCACGCACGCGAAGCCGACATCGTGGCGCAGGCCGGCCGCACGAAGATGATCACCATCGCCACCAACATGGCCGGTCGCGGCACCGACATCGTGCTGGGCGGCAACATCGAGAAGATGATCGAGGCGATCGAGGCCGACGAAGGCCGCGACGAAGCCACCAAGCAGGCCGACATCGAGCACGTGCGCGCCGAATGGTCCAAGGACCACGAGTTCGTGAAGTCGCTGGGCGGCCTGCGCATCATTGCCACCGAGCGCCATGAGTCGCGCCGCATCGACAACCAGCTGCGCGGGCGTTCGGGCCGCCAGGGCGACCCGGGCTCGTCGCGTTTCTACCTGAGCCTGGACGATCCGCTGATGCGCATCTTCGCGGGCGACCGCGTGAAGGCGATCATGGACCGCCTGAAGATGCCCGACGGCGAAGCCATCGAGGCCGGCATCGTCACGCGCAGCATCGAGAGCGCGCAACGCAAGGTCGAGGCGCGCAACTTCGACATCCGCAAGCAGCTGCTCGAGTACGACGACGTGTCGAACGACCAGCGCAAGGTGATCTACCAGCAGCGCAACGACATCCTCGACGCGGGCGACCTCACGGCGCAGATCGCCGGGCTGCGCGAAGGCTGCTTCACCGACCTCGTGCGCCAGTACGTACCGCGCGAATCGGTCGAGGAGCAGTGGGAGCTCGACGCCCTCGAGAAGACGCTCTTCACCGAGTGGGGCCTGGACATGCCGCTCAAGAAGGAAGTCGAGGCGGCGGACGCCATCTCCGACGAGGAAATCGTCGAGAAGGTGCTCAAGGGCGCCAACGACACCTTCGACGCCAAGCTGGCGCTGATCGGCCAGGAGAACTTCACGCAGTTCGAGCGCATGGTGCTGCTGCAGAGCATCGACACCCACTGGCGCGAACACCTGGCCTCGCTCGACTACCTGCGCCAGGGCATCCACCTGCGCGGCTATGCGCAAAAGCAGCCCAAGCAGGAATACAAGCGCGAAGCCTTCGAGCTCTTCGGCCAACTGCTCGACTCGGTCAAGAACGAAGTCACGCGCCAGCTGATGACGGTGCGCGTGCAGTCGGGCGAACAGCTTGAGGAAGCCGCCGAAGCGCTCGAGAGCCGCGGCGAGAACCTTGCCAACATCACCTACACCGCGCCGACGGAAACCGGCGAGGTCGAGGTGCGCGTCGACGAGGAAAGCCAGCGTCGCCTGGCGGCGGCGGGTGCCGGCGCGCTGAGCGCCGAAGCCCTGGCCTTTGCCCGTGTCGGCCGCAACGACCCATGCCCTTGCGGCAGCGGCAAGAAATACAAGCAATGCCACGGCAAGCTCAGCTGACCTGAACAAACCCTCGAAGAGAAACCTCCATGCCCGTGAGCCTGTCTGCCCCTGATCCCGCCGCCTTGTTCGCGGTGCCCGGCGTCCGCATCGGCGTGGCCGAAGCCGGCGTGCGCAAGGCCAATCGCAAGGACCTGACCGTCGTGCTGATCGACGAGGGCGCCGCGGTCGGCGGCGTGTTTACCCAGAACCGCTTCTGCGCGGCGCCGGTGCAGGTCTGCCGCGAACACCTGGCGGCCAACCACGGCATTCGCGCGATGGTGATCAACACCGGCAACGCGAACGCCGGCACGGGCGAAGACGGGCTGATGCGCACGCGCTCGACCTGCATCGCGCTGGCGCGCAAGCTGGAAATCTCGCCCGAGCAGATCCTGCCGTTCTCCACCGGCGTGATCATGGAGCCGCTGCCGGTCGACCGCATCGAAGCGGGCCTGCCGGCCGCGCTGGCCGATGCCGACGCCAACCACTGGGCGCGCGCGGCCGAGGGCATCATGACCACCGACACGATCCCGAAGGCCTTCAGCCAGCGGGCGCAGGTCGGCGGCGCCACCGTCACCATCACCGGCATCAGCAAGGGCGCCGGCATGATCCGCCCGAACATGGCGACCATGCTCGGCTTCATGGCGACCGACGCGAAGATCGACGCGTCGCTGATCCAGCCGCTGGCCAAGCTGCTGGCCGACGCCTCGTTCAACCGCGTGACCATCGACGGCGACACCTCCACCAACGACTCGTTCGTGGTCATCGCGACGCAGAAGGCGGCCAACGCCGTCATCACCTCGCTCGACTCGGCCGAAGGCAAGGCGCTCGTGGCCGCCATGCAGAACGTGGCCCGCCAGCTGGCGCAGGCCATCGTGCGCGACGGCGAGGGCGCGACCAAGTTCATCACCATCCAGGTCGAGGGCGGCAAGGATGCGGCCGAGTGCAAGCAGGTGGCCTATGCCGTGGCGCATTCGCCGCTGGTCAAGACCGCCTTCTTCGCCAGCGACCCGAACCTGGGCCGCATCCTCGCGGCAGTGGGCTATGCGGGCATCGGCGACCTCGACCAGACCGGCATCGACCTGTTCCTGGACGACGTGCACGTGGCGGTCAAGGGCGGGCGCAACCCGTCGTACCGCGAGGAAGACGGCCAGCGCGTCATGAAGCAGAGCGAGATCACGGTGCGCATCGGCCTGGGCCGCGGCAACGCCAGCGAGACCGTGTGGACCTGCGACCTGAGCCACGACTACGTGACCATCAACGCCGACTACCGGTCATGAACGAGCAGTTTCAGAAACTGATCGAGCGCGCCGAGCAGCTCATTGGCCGCATCGAATCGATCCTGCCGCAGCCGCTGGCGGCACCGCCCGACTGGAACGCGTCCATCGCCTGGCGCTACCGCCGTCGCAACTCGGGCCATGGCGTGCTCGAGCCGGTCAAGCACGTGGCCACGATGGCGCTCGATTCGCTGAAGGAAATCGATGTCCAGAAGGAAAAGATCGAGCGCAACACGCGCCAGTTCGTCGAAGGCAAGCCGGCCAACAACGTGCTGCTGACGGGCGCGCGGGGCACCGGCAAGTCGTCGCTGATCCGTGCGTGCCTGCAGGCCTATGCGCCGCAGGGGCTGCGCCTGATCGAGGTCGACAAGGCCGAGCTGACTGACCTGCCCGACATCGTCGAGGTGGTCTCGCAGCGGCCCGAGAAGTTCATCGTGTTCAGCGACGACCTGAGCTTCGACGAGGGCGAGCCGGGCTACAAGGCGCTGAAGTCGATCCTGGACGGCTCGATTGCCGCGTCGACGCCCAACGTGCTGATCTACGCGACCAGCAACCGGCGCCACCTGCTGCCCGAGTACATGAAGGAAAACCTCACGTACACGCACACCGACGACGGCGAAGTGCACCCCGGTGAAGTGATCGAGGAAAAGATCTCGCTGTCGGAGCGCTTCGGCCTCTGGGTGAGCTTCTATCCGTTCAGCCAGAACGAATATCTGACGATCGTGGGGCAATGGCTCTCGTCGTTCGGCGTCGATGCCGCCGCCATCGCGGCGGCACGGCCCGAGGCGCTGGTCTGGGCGCTGGAGCGCGGTTCGCGCAGCGGCCGTGTGGCTTATCAGTTCGCGCGCGACTACGCAGGGCGGGCCAACGCGTGAGCAACGAAGTGCGCAAGCACACCGAGGTCGCGGTCGGCGTGTTGATTCGCCTGGCCGACGACGCGCTGCTGCTCTCGACCCGGCCTGAAGGCAAGGCCTATGCGGGCTACTGGGAGTTTCCGGGCGGCAAGATCGAGGCGGGCGAAACGGTCGAGCAGGCGCTGCGGCGCGAGCTGCAGGAAGAGCTCGGCATCACCATCGACGGCGCCGAGGTCTGGAAGATCACCGAGCACGACTACCCGCATGCGCTGGTGCGCCTGCACTGGTGCAAGGTGACGGCGTGGACCGGTGAATTCGAAATGCGTGAAGGCCAGCAGATGGCGTGGCAGCAACTGCCGCTGGATGTGACGCCGGTGTTGCCGGGGGCGCTGCCTGTGTTGCAGTGGCTGTCGGAGGAGCGCGGGCTGCCGTTCGCGCCGCAGGCTGCGGCATAGGGCACGCGTCAGGCGTGTCCGGCCTTCTTTCGGATCAGGAAGAGGGCGGCGTGGCAACCTGATGTCCCACGACCGATCGACTGATTGATGCACCCCAAGTACCGCCCCGACATCGACGGCCTGCGCGCCGTCGCGGTAGCCTCCGTGGTGCTCTATCACGCCTTCCCGAGCCTGCTGCCCGGGGGCTTCATCGGGGTCGATATCTTCTTCGTGATTTCAGGGTTCCTGATCACGACCATCATTTTGCAGAGCCTGGCGGCGGGCGATTTCAGCTTCAAGGATTTCTACGTACGGCGTGTGCGGCGGATCTTTCCAGCGCTGGTGCTGGTGCTGCTGGTCACGCTGTGCGCCGGCTGGTATCTGCTGCTGTCGGACGAGTTCGCCGAACTCGGCAAGCAGACCGTGGGCGGCGCCGCGTTCGTCGCCAACCTGGTCTTCTGGGGCGAGGCAGGCTACTTCGACACCGCGGCCGAGGCCAAGCCGCTGCTGCACCTGTGGTCGCTGGGCATCGAGGAGCAGTTCTATATTTTCTGGCCGCTGTTGCTGGGTTTCGCCTGGCACCGGAAGTGGCCGATCGTCCGGCTGGTGCTGGCGATCGCGGCGGTGTCGCTGCTGGTCAACGTGGCGACGGTCCATCCCTTTCCGACGGCGTCGTTCTATTCGCCGGCCTCCCGTTTCTGGGAACTGATGGTCGGGGGCATCCTCGCCTGCATGCGGTTGCGCCCGCCGACTCCCAACCCGTGGCGCAGCCACCTGCAGTCCGTGCTCGGCATCGGGCTCATCGTGCTCGGGCTGGTGATGATCCGGGCCATCAAGGCGTTTCCGGGCTGGTGGGCGCTGTTGCCCACGCTGGGCGCGATGAGCTGCATCGCGGCGGGGCCGACGGGCGTGCTGAACAAGTACCTGCTGTCGAACCGGGTGATGGTGTGGATCGGGCTCATCAGCTATCCGCTGTATCTCTGGCACTGGCCGCTGCTGGTGTATGTGCGCCTCGTCGAGAACGACCCCGTGCACCACTCGGTGACCGCCCGTGTCTGCGCGGTGGCCGCGAGCGTGCTGCTGGCCTGGGCCACGTACCGGTTCGTGGAACGCTTCGCCCGGCATCGGCCGACGCCGGGCGTGCTGCGTGCCCTGGTGGTGTCGATGGCGGTGCTGGCGGCCGTGGGCGCGGTGGTGTCGTTCGGCATTCCCTTGCCGCGCAACAGCAACGCGGCGCTCCAGGGCGTGGCGAATGCCGCGGTCGATGGCGACTATTACGAAGGTCTGGAGCGCGACATGGTCGGCGACCAGCGGGTCTACAAGGTCGGTGCCGGCGCGGCCGATACTTTCTTCGTCGGTGACAGCCATGTGCAGCAGTACGCGCCTCGCGCGCTGGAAGTGGCGCGGGCCTTTCCCGAAGACACACGCACCGCATATTTCGCGACCCTGGGTTCGTGCCCGCCGGTGCCTGGTGTCTTCGCGGACAAGAACGTCGACTGCCCGGAACGCCGCGACAAGACGCTGGCCATTGCCTATTCCCCCCAGGTCAAGACGGTCGTCATCGGTGGATGCTGGAATTGCTATTTCCTCGACTCCGGCGCGGTCGACTATTACTTCCGCGGACCGGACGGCGTGGTCCATCCCTTCCAGAACGGGGACGGCATCGCCCGCTCGCTCGCCTCGCTGGAAGCGCTGCTGCGCGACCTGTCGCAGAAAAAGAAGGTGTATCTGCTGCTCGACAACCCGGGCGGGGCGGACTTCACGCCACGACGCCTGATCCAGGGCAACAGGCTGGCGCACATCACCGCCGCACCGACGACACCGACGGCGCAGCTGCCGGCCAACCAGAGGCAGCTCAACGACCGGTTGCTGGCCATCGCCGCGGCGAGCGGTGCCGAGCCGATCGACGCCGTGGCCAGCCTGTGCAAGGACAATGCGTGCCAGCGTGTCATGCCCGATGGAAATCCGTCGTACAAGGACGGCGATCACCTCCGGCTGGAGTTCACGCGAGACCACGCGAACTACATCGATCGCGTGATGCGCAAGAGCGAGACGACGCCGTCCGCCAAGTAGCCGAAGACCGAGACCGCACGATGCACCCCAAATACCGACCGGACATCGACGGACTGCGCGCAGTCGCCGTGGGCTCCGTGCTGGCCTATCACGCTTTTCCGAGCTTGTTGCCCGGGGGCTTCATCGGGGTCGACATCTTCTTCGTGATCTCGGGTTTCCTGATCACGACCATCCTGCTGCAGAGTCTGGCCGCGGGGGATTTCAGCTACCGCGACTTCTACGCACGGCGTATCCGGCGCATTTTTCCGGCGCTGGTGCTTGTGCTGCTCGCGACGCTGGCTTTCGGCTGGTACGTGCTGCTGCCGGGCGAGTTCTCTCAACTGGGCAAGCAGACCACGGGTGGAGCGGCTTTCTTTGCCAACCTGGTGTTTCTTGGTGAGTCGGGCTATTTCGATGCCACTGCTGAGACCAAGCCGCTGCTGCATTTGTGGTCGCTGGGCATCGAGGAGCAGTTCTACATCTTCTGGCCCCTGTTGCTGGGGCTGGCCTGGCGCAAGCGCTGGCCGATCCTGCGCGTGACCCTGGCGGTGGCCGTGATTTCGTTCCTGGTCAACGTCATCACCGTGCAGCCGCATCGCGCGGCGGCGTTCTATTCGCCGCTGTCGCGTGCCTGGGAGCTGATGGCCGGCGGGCTGCTGGCCGCGATGCGCCTGCAAGCGACCGCGGACGGTTCGGCGAACTCGCGGCCGCTGACCAAGCATGTGCAGTCGATCGTCGGGGTCGCCCTGATCGTGCTCGGCCTGTTCATGACGCGCAGCACGAAGGCGTTTCCGGGCTGGTGGGCACTGCTTCCGGTGCTGGGCGCGGTGAGCTGCATTGCCGCGGGACCGAATGGCGTGCTCAATCGCTATCTGCTGTCGAACCGGGTCATGGTGTGGATCGGGCTGATCAGCTATCCGCTCTACTTGTGGCACTGGCCGCTGTTGTCGTATGCGCGCATCGTCGAAGGGGGCGAGCCGTCGCTCCAGGTGCGCGTGGTGCTCGTCGTGGCGGCGTCGTGCTGGCCTGGGGCACTTACCGGTTCGTCGAGCGCTTCGTCAAGCTGCACCTTTCGCAGGCGCTGTTGCGCGGTCTGGCGGCGGGCGGTGCGGCGCTCGCGCTGGTTGGCGTGCTGGTGTTTTTCGGCATGCCGCCGCCCCGCAACGCCAGCCAGGCATTGCAGGCCGTGGCGGATGCCACGCAGGAAGACAACTACTACGATGGCTTCCAGGAGGACGCGTTGGGCGGTCAGTTCGTCTATCGCACCGGCCAGGGAAAGCACAACGTGCTGCTGATCGGCGACAGCCACGTCGAGCAGTACGCACCGCGCGCACTGGAACTGGCGCGCACCGAGCCGGCCAGGGCGCGCACGGTTTACTTCGCCACAAAGGGCTCGTGCCCGCCCGTGCCGGGCCTGTTCTCCCGCCTCGATGCCGGTGCCGATTGCGACGAGCGGCGAACGGCGGTGCTCGATCTGGCGCTGCAACCCCAGATCGATACGGTCGTTCTGGGGGCATGCTGGAGTTGCTATTTCACGGGGGCCGGTCCTGTCGTGAACTACTTCGTCGATGACAAGAAGGCCGTGCATCCGTTCGTGAACGGGGATGGCATCGACCTGTCGCTGCAGTCGCTGGGCGAGGTGTTGAAGCGCCTGTCGGCCCACAAGAAGGTCTACCTGGTGCTGGGCAATCCGGTCGGCATGGACTTTGACCCGCTGCGGCAGATCCAGGGCAGTCGCCTGGGGGCGATGACGGCATCCGCCGGGCGGCTCACGGCACCCGTGCCGCAGGATCAGGCGCAGCTCAATACCAGGCTCAAACAGGTGGCCTTGGCGAATGGCGCGCAGGTGATCGAGCCCTTTGCCAGCCTTTGCGCCTCGGGCGCGTGCATCCGGAGCATGCCGGACGACGACTCACCGGCCTACAAGGACATCGGCCACCTCCGGCCCAGGTACACGCGCAGCTTTGCGACCTATATCGACCCGGCCCTGCTGGACGAGGGCGCCGGCGCCGCCAAGTAGCCCGCGCGCGCGGCTGTTGCGGCTATTGGATCTTGGGGTCGCCGAAAGGCTCTTCGTCGGGCGGCGCTTCGGCCGGCATCCGGAATTCCTCGCTGGCCCAGGCGCCGAGGTCGATGCCCTTGCAGCGCGCGCTGCAGAACGGCCGATAGGCATTGCCGGGCGCGTAGATGCTGTCGCCGCCGCACGAGGGGCAGCGGACGATCCGCTCGCCTTTGCTGTTCACGCGGGTCATGCGCAGAGGGTGAGCTCGAAGGGCGCGTCGTCCGAGCTCTGGTGCAGGCGGTCGTCGGCCTCGTGGCGCATCAGGCGCACCGAGACCATGAGGCGGTTGCCGCTGATTTCAGGAACGAGGCCCAGCTTGGGGTCGATGCGCAGGCGCAGCAGCTGGAAGCTGCGGCCCTGCGGCAGGTTCTGCTGGAACTGGCCGTGGGTGGCGATCACCTTGTAGGGCACGTCGGCGTCGCGCAGCAGCTTGAGCAGCAGGTAGATCGACGAGGCCAACGGCGACAGGGTGTTGGACCAGCGCTCCAGGTCGGCGCGGCGGCTGGCCGGCGGGCGGTGCTGCCAGGCGTAGTAGGCGGGCAGGTCGAACTCGCAGGTGCCGCCCGGGATGCCGGCGCGGCTGCGGATGCTCATGAGCCACTCGTTTTCCGTCAGCGCCTGTCCGGCCTTGCCGGCCACGCCGTTGAGGGTCGTGAAGTTGCGCTCGAGCTGGCCGACGACCTGGTCGAGCACGGCTTCGGCGATGGCCGGGTTGCCGCGGTAGCCGTTGAAGACGTTCTTGTGCTTGTCGAGGTCGCGCAGCACATCGGCCTTGAGGTCGGCCCGCGCGGCCACGTCCATGATCTCGAAAATCGTGATCAGGGCGTAGTGATGGGACAGCGGCGATTCAGAGGGCACCAGTTCGCCGAGCCGGCGAAACAGGTGCTCCAGCCGCAGGTAGGTGCGGATGCGCTCGTTGAAGGGGTACTCGTAAAGGATCACGCGTATCGTTTTTTCACGTCAGGTTCGAGCTCACTGCGACTTGGCGGCCGGGGGCGGCAGCACCTGGCGCACAGCCTCCAGCATACGCTGACCGAAAAGAATGTATCCGCGGGTCGAGACATGGGTTTCGTTGGCGGGGAAAAGGTCCATGACCTTGTAGCGGTTCTCGGCCGCCACGGCGAACAGGTCGGGTCCGATATTTTGCGGGTTGAATGCGGCGCGGAACGCGTCGGCATGATCTTGTTGCAAATAGACCGTGGTCTTGTTCGGCACGACCATCCACACGACCTTGTAGGGCGCGGCCGTGGCCTCGAAGTTCTTCATGAACTGCGCCGACTTGACCGACAGGGGATCGTTCACGCGGTCTTCGGCGGTCATCAGCAGCTTGCCGCAGGCGCGATGGCTGAATTGCTTGCAGCCGTCGGGCACGTTGCGCGCGTCGATCAGCGGGCCCCAGTGGTCGGGCGTGTTGGTCCAGCTGTCGGAGCGCAGGATGGCCTTGGTGTTCTGGTAGGTGAGCCAGCCGCTGAGCAACTGGGCGTCCCAGTTGATCTGGAAGCCCGGCGCGGGCTTGGCCGGGTTCTCGAACGGCGGTGGCGTCGGATTGAAGGCGTGCTTCATCGTCCCGCAGGACTCGGACTGCTGGATCCGGTATTCGAGCAGGCGCTCGATGCTCTCGATGATGACGACCTTGCCCTTGAAGCCGGACTTTTCAAGCCAGCTCGAGAAGTCCCCGCACACCACGCCGCCAAGGTTGTCCCAGTGGGTGGTCGTCATCTTGTAGCCCGCGCCGACCAGCGACGCCTGCCATGCGTAGCGCACCGAAAAGCTGTCGCCGATGACCAGGACGTCGGACTCGTTGATCGGCCAGGTCTTGACGTCGGCGTCCGGAATGGGAGGCGGCGGCGTGTGCCAGCCGAACTCGCGCTCCGAGATGCGCCCGATGCGGGTCAGGTCGCCATAGGGAATAGGCGTGAAGAGGCTGATGAGCAGCAGGGCGCAGCACACCAGGTAGCCCGCGGCGAAGATGCGAAGCCAGGTTCTGGCCGATTTCGTGTCTTCCATGTCAGAACTGGAAATAGAGGAACGGGCTGTAGCTGCCGAACTTCGACACGCACAGGCCAAAAAGATAGATGCAGCCCAGCCCGGTGACCCAGGTCGCCAGGCGCTGCAGGCGCGGCCGGCCGGCCAGGCCCGCGACACCCGGGATCCAGCGGTCGAGCGTGATGGTGGGCGGCAGCGCCAGGCAGATCAGCAGGCCGACGAACAGGGTCTGGAAGAACTCGGGCTTGCGGAACGGGACCTTGAACTCGCTGAAGGCCGACACGGGCGAGCCGTGCATGCCCAGCATGCCCTTGTAGATCTCGATGGCGGCCGTCATGCTGTCGGCGCGGAAGACCACCCACGCGACCATGACGCAGACGAAGGTGATGAACCAGCCGATCACGCGGCCGTACCACGTGGTCCTGGTGTTGCCGCGGCGCACCTTGGCATTCCAGAAGTGGTTGACCATGAGGTAGGCGCCGTGCAGCGCGCCCCAGATCACGAAAGTCCATGCGGCGCCGTGCCACAGGCCGCCCAGCAGCATCGTGAGGAACAGGTTGATGTAGCGGCGCGCCGGGCCCTTGCGGTTGCCGCCCAGCGGCACGTAGAGGTAGTCGCGCAGGAAGGTCGACAGCGAGATGTGCCAGCGGCGCCAGAACTCGATCATGTTGGTCGACTTGTAGGGCGACCTGAAATTCAGCGGCAACTGCACGCCCACGCACAGCGACAGGCCGACGGCCATGTCGGAGTAGCCCGAGAAATCGAAGTAGATCTGCAGCGTATAGGCCAGCACCCCGAACCAGGCCGTGTACAGCGAGGGCATCACGCCTTCGTGCACCCCCTTGAACATCATGTCCGCGTACTGCCCCAGCGGGTCGGCGATCAGCATCTTCTTGGCCAGGCCGAAGACGAAGATGCCCAGTCCGAGCGCCAGATTGTTGGCGTTGATCCTGTAGGTGGCCGGGTTGTTGAACTGCGGCATCATCTGCGCGTGATGCAGCACGGGCCCCGCGATCAGGTGCGGGAAGTAGGTCACGAACAGCGCATAGTGGATGAAGCTGCGCTCGTGCACCTTGCCCTGCCAGCAGTCGACCAGGAAGGCGATCTGCGTGAACGTGTAGAACGAGATGCCGATCGGCAGCACGATGTGCACCAGATCAATCTGCGCGAAACCGGCCGCGGCCAGGCCGGCATCGATGTTTTCCAGGAAGAAGTTGGCGTACTTGAAGACGGCCAGCACCCCGAGGTTGATCACCAGCGCAATGATCAGCAGGGCCTTGCGGTGCTTGTCTTCCCGGCCCGGGGAGGGCGTGAGCCGCAGTCCGAACCAGTAGTTGATGCAGATCGACCCCAGCAGCAGGGGCAGCGCCTTGACGCTCCACCAGCCGTAGAAGAAGAGCGAAGCCAGTGCCAGGAAACCCGCCGCCGCCCGGGGGCTGCGCGCACCGATCAGGAAGAAGCCGATCAGGACGAGCGGGAAGAATACGAAGATGAAAGGGTACGAATTGAAAAGCATCGTGAGGGGCGCTGAGGCGTGCGCCGTTTGACGTGATCGTCGTGTAGCCGTCGCGGCGTCAATCCCAAATTATCGCGTGCTCGCCGGAACCCACCGTTTCCAGAGACCCCACACCTGTTCGTCGAGTTCATCGAGGCTCAGGGACTCGTTGTAAAGCACCGCGTCCGCGGCGGCCCGGCGGGCCCTGCGCGGGGCTTGCTGGGCGATCACGGCCTGCACGGCTTCGGGTGTCCAGCCCGAGCGGGCAACGACGCGTTTCAGCTGGGTTTCTTCGGTGGCGTCGACCACCAGCACGCGGTCCACGATGGCGCGCCAGCGCCCCGATTCGACCAGCAGGGGCACGTCGAACACCACGATGGCATCGGGACCTGCAGCAGCCGCCTGGCGCTGGGTTTCCGTGCCGATCAGCGGATGCAGGATGGATTCGAGGCGGGCCTTGGCCCCCACGTCGGTGAACACGAGCTGCCGCATGGCAGCCCGGTCGAGACCGCCGTCGGGCCCGAGGATGCCGGGACCGAACGCCGCCTCAAGGGCCGGCATGGCAATGCCGCCCGGTAGCGCGATCGCGCGGGCGATCGCGTCGGTGTCGACCAGCACGGCCCCCCGCGCCACCAGCAGCGAGGCCACCGTGCTCTTGCCGCTGCCGATGCCGCCGGTCAATCCGATGCGCCGCACCATGGCGTGGATCAATGGACCAGCGCGCCCAGGGGGAACGCGAACGGAATCCATTGCCTCACGAGGTCCGGACCCGCCACGAGGCAGATCAGGCCCGCGCCGGCCAGGAAGGGGCCGAAGGCGATCGGAATGTCCTTGTGCGCCAGCTTGCCGGCAAAGCGCAGTGTCAGGCCGATCACCGCGCCCACCAGCGAAGAGACGAGGATGATCGCGATGAGGTAGTCGGCCCCCAGCCACGCGCCCAGCGCGGCGAGCAGTTTGAAGTCGCCATAGCCCATGCCTTCCTTGCCCGTGATCAGGCGAAAGCCATGGTACACAAGCCAGAGGCTCAGGTAGCCGAACACGGCTCCCCAGACGGAGGCATTCAGCGAGACGCCGGTCCAGCCCGCGGCCGCGCCGATGAGGCCGAGCCAGAGCAGCGGGTAGTTGAGCGAATCGGGCAGGAACTGGGTGTCGAAGTCGATCAGGAACTGGCAGATCAGCAAGGCCCCGAACGCGGCCCACAAGGCGCCGGCAGGGGTGATGCCGAAGCGGTACGCGCACAGGGCGAAGAGGCCGCCCGTGATCAGCTCGACCAAGGGGTAGCGCGGGCTGATGGCGGTCTTGCACGCGCCGCAGCGACCACGCAGCACCAGGTAGCTCAGCACCGGGATGTTCTGGTACCAGCGGATCTTGTGGCCGCAGTTTCCGCAGCGCGATGCGGGCCGCGTGAGATCGAAGGGGGGCAGGGCCTCGATGGCCACCGCCGCCTTGTCGGCCGCCGCTTCGAGCCCTGCCGGGGGCACAGCCTTCGGACCGAAGACCAGCGACCACAGCGACGGCACGTCCTTGGACGACATGAGATTGGCGACGGCGTCGGCCAGCCAGCCCCGGTACATCATGACCGGCGTGCGGTAGATCACCACGTTCAGGAAGCTGCCGATCAATAGCCCCAGGACACCGGCGAACGCGGTGTCGAACTCCCTCGACACGAGCATCAGACGACCTGGCCCAGCTTGAAGATGGGCAGGTACATCGACACCACGATGCCGCCGATGATGGTGCCCAGGAACACGATGATGATGGGCTCCATCAGGCTCGACAGGCCCGCGACCATGTCGTCCACTTCGGATTCGTAGAAGTCTGCGGCCTTGCCCAGCATGTGGTCGATAGAGCCGGATTCCTCGCCGATGGACGTCATCTGGATCACCATCGACGGGAACAGGTTGGCATTGGTCATGGCCGTGGTGAGGCTGGTGCCGGTCGACACTTCCTGCTGGATCTTGGCCGTGGCATCACCGTAGACGGAATTGCCCGAGGCACCGCCCACCGAGTCCAGGGCTTCGACCAGCGGCACACCGGCAGCGAACATGGTCGCCAACGTACGGGTCCAGCGGGCAATGCACGACTTTTCGATCAGCGCGCCGAAGATCGGGATGCGCAGCAGCAGGCGGTCCATGACCTTCTGGAAGCGCTCGTTGCGTTTCCAGGCCTGCAGGAAGAAATAGATCCCGCCTCCGATGCCGCCAAAGATCAGCCACCAGTACGAGACGAAATATTCACTCATCGCCATGACAAACAGCGTGGGCGCGGGCAGATCGGCGCCGAACGACGTGAACACCTGCTTGAACGCAGGGATCACGAAGATCATGATGATGGCCACGACCACGAAGGCCACCACGACCACCGAGGTCGGGTACATCAGCGCCGACTTGATCTTCGACTTGATCGCCTCGGTTTTTTCCATGTAGGTGGCTAGCCGGTCCAGCAGGTCTTCCAGGATACCGGCGGCCTCACCGGCTTCCACCAGATTGCAGTACAGGGTGTCGAAGTACTTCGGAAACTTGCGAAACGCAGCCGACAGCGACGTACCGGTTTCCACGTCGCTGCGAATGTCGTTCAGCAGCTTGGCCACGCTCGCGTTCGCATTGCCGCGCCCGACGATGTCGAAGGACTGCATCAGCGGTACGCCGGCTTTCATCATCGTTGCCAGTTGGCGCGTGAAGATGGCGATGTCCTTGGGCTTGATGGCTTTACCCGAGCGCATCCGCCGCTTCTTGATCTTCGAGGCGAGCACGCCCTGGCGGCGCAATGCGGCCTGCACCTGGTTTTCGCCGGCGGCCCGAAGTTCGCCGCGCACCAGCTTGCCGTTGCGGTCCTTGCCTTCCCACTCGAAGACAAATTCCTTGTGCGTGGGCTGGGAGCGGGAGGATGCCACTGTTGCCATTCGATCTCCGGTATTCAGTGTGTGCGTTATTCGTTGGTGCAGGCCACCACTTCTTCCAGCGAAGTGAGACCTTGCATGACTTTTCGCAGGCCCGACTGGCGCAGCGAGCGTACGCCTTCCCGTTCGGACTGCTGCGCGATGTCGAGTGCGCTGCCATCGCGCAGGATGATTTCCTGGATGGCTTCGGTGATCGGCATCACCTGGTAGATGCCGACGCGGCCTTTGTAGCCGCCGCTGCAGGCGGAGCAGCCGACGGGCCGGTAAGGCTTCCAGGTGCCGTCCAGTTGTTCTTCGCTGAAGCCGGCGTCGATCAATGCCTCGCGCGGCATGTCGGCCGGTGCGCGGCAGACAGTGCACAGCCGCCGTGCCAGGCGTTGCGCGGTGATCAGGATCACGCTCGACGCGATATTGAACGGCGCGATGCCCATGTTGCGCATGCGCGTGAGCGTGGTCGGCGCGTCGTTGGTGTGCAGCGTCGAGAGCACCAGGTGGCCCGTTTGCGCGGCCTTGATCGAAATGTCGGCCGTCTCGAGGTCGCGGATTTCGCCGACCATGATGATGTCGGGATCCTGCCGCAGGAAGGCGCGCAGCGCCGCCGCGAAAGTCAGGCCCGCACGCTCGTTGACGTTGACCTGGTTGACGCCCGGCAGGTTGATTTCCGACGGGTCTTCCGCCGTGGCGATGTTCACGCCCGGCTGGTTCAGCAGGTTCAGGCAGGTGTAGAGGGACACCGTCTTGCCCGAACCCGTCGGGCCGGTCACCAGCACCATGCCGTAGGGGCGTCCGATGGCGTGCAGCAGCCGCGCCTTTTCGTCGGCGTCGTAGCCCAGCGCATCGATGCCCAGGCGGGCGCTGCTGGGGTCGAGAATACGAACGACGATCTTCTCGCCGAACAGCGTGGGCAGCGTGCTCACGCGAAAGTCGATCACGCGGTCGGGCCCGATCTTGAGCTTCATGCGGCCGTCTTGCGGCACGCGTTTCTCGGAGATGTCGAGCCGGGAAATGACCTTGATGCGGGAGGCGAGCTTGTCCTTGATGACGGTGGGCGGGCTGGCGATCTCGCGCAACTCGCCGTCGACACGGAAGCGCACGCGATAGTGGTGCTCGTAGGGCTCGAAGTGGATGTCCGAGGCGCGCATGCCGACGGCGTCGAGCAGCATCTTGTGGAGGAAGCGCACGACCGGTGCGTCTTCGACTTCGGCGATGGCCTGCTCATTGGCATCGCCCGAGGTATCGGCGGTGACCTCGTCGAATTCGAACTCGCTGCCGACGATGCTGTTGATGGTCTCCGCGGCGCTCACGGCGGCGGCTTCGATCATGCGCGACAGCTTGTCGTATTCGGCGATGACCCAGTCGACACCCATCTGGGAGGCGAACTTGATCTTCTCCACCGCCTGTTGGTCGGAAGGATCGGCCGTGGCAACGATCAGCCGGTTATTGCGCTTGCTGAGAACGACGATGCGGTAGGCGTGGCACAGCTTCGGGTCGAGCAGGTCCTTGGGCAGGCGCTGGTGATCGATGGCGTCGAGGTCGAGCAGCGGGGCGCCGAAGGCGCTGGAGAGGGTGTGGGCGAGGTCGGCGGCCGACACGGCGCCGGTGCCGGTCAGCTCAGCAATGAAGCTGGTGCGGCCGCTCAGCGACTTTTGATAGATGTCTTCCGCCGTCTTGGCAGGAAGCTTGCCGGCCGAAACCAAGGCACGCGCAAGCCCGGGAAGCGCTATCTGCGCGGATTCTTTGACTGGAAGTTCGGCAGCGGCCATTCAGCGAATGCAAAAGATGTGAAAAAGTGCTTCACGATCATCGCTGAACACTCCCGTGCTGTAAATCGCTACACAGCAACAGGCATGGCCATTTATTTATGCCAGCCAAAGGCTGGTCGGGGTGAGAGGATTCGAACCTCCGGCCTCTACGTCCCGAACGTAGCGCTCTACCAGGCTAAGCTACACCCCGATTGGTTGCAAGAAAAGAACTCGTCCTAGATGCCAACTCACGAGAGGTGTTCAGGTACGTCGCTCAAGCAACTGAGCCGCCAATTGTAGCAAACCTGAAGCGTGCAAATTGGATGGAAAGCCATCTAATGCATTAATTGCGCGCCGAGCTTCCGCTGCGGCGGCTTCGCGAGACGCGTCGAGTGCCCCGGTTTCGCGAACGATCTGGACGACATTGGCCAGTTGAGAGGTGTCTCCGGCCTCGATGGCCGCACGCACCAGCTGGCTTTGCGCCGACGTTCCGCGCTGCATCGCGAAGATGAGCGGTAGCGTGGTCTTGCCTTCGCGCAGGTCGTCGCCGACGTTCTTGCCCAGCTCATTGGCGTCGCCTGCGTAGTCCAGCACGTCGTCGATCACCTGAAATGCGGTGCCCAGCGCCTGTCCGTAAGTGGCGCAGGCTTCCTCGACTTCGGGTGTGGCGCCCGCCAGCACGGCCGCGAGCCGGGTGCTGGCTTCGAAGAGCTTGGCGGTCTTCGAGCGGATGACGCGCAGATAGGCGGCTTCGTCCAGCGATGCGTCATGCATGTTCATCAGCTGGAGCACTTCGCCCTCGGCAATCACGTTGGTCGCTTCGGCCAGGATCTGCATGATGCGCATGTTGTTGGCATCCAACATCATCTGGAAGGCGCGCGAGTAGAGGAAGTCGCCGACCAGCACGCTCGCCGGGTTGCCGAACGACTCGTTGGCCGTTGCGCGCCCGCGCCGCAGGGTCGATTCATCGACGACGTCGTCGTGCAACAGTGTGGCCGTATGAATGAACTCCACCACGGCGGCCAGATTGAAGCGCTGTTCGCCCGTGTAGTTCAGCGCGCCCGACATGAGGAGCAGCAGCGCCGGTCGCAGGCGTTTGCCGCCCGCCGAGATGATGTACTTGGAAACCTGGCTGACCAGCGGCACGCCCGTGTCGAGGCGGCGGGCGATCACGCGGTCGACTTCGACCATGTCGCCGGCAATCAGGTCCAGCACGGTGGCGGTGGGGGAGGTGTCGGCGGCGGGAACTGGCAAGGCGAAGGCGCGGGGGCGCTGCTGGAAGTAAGGGCGGCCCAGGGGCCGGGACGCGCAAATTATAGGGAGCCGTTACGTTCCGCGAGGAGCCCGCGGGGCAGGGGCTGGTTGGCGAACACAAACCGCGCTATAATCTTGGGCTCTGCGGAATTCGCTGCGGAGACTCAATTTCTAAGAGGTTTACATGTACGCGGTCATAAAAACCGGCGGCAAGCAGTATCGCGTTGCTTCCGGCGAAAAAATTAAAGTAGAACAGATTGCTGCGGACGTAGGCCAGGAAATCGTGATCGACCAGGTTCTGGCCGTCGGAAACGGCGCTGAAATCAAGGTTGGCACGCCCCTGGTGTCCGGCGCAACGGTGACAGTCACGGTACTGTCGCACGGCAAGCACGACAAGGTCGGCATCTTCAAGATGCGCCGTCGCAAGCACTATCAGAAACGTCAAGGCCATCGCCAGCAGTTCACCGAACTGCAAATCGGCGCGATCGCCGGCTAAGGAGCACATTCCATGGCACAGAAAAAAGGCGGCGGCTCAACGCGAAACGGGCGCGATTCCAAGCCCAAGATGCTCGGCGTGAAGGCCTTCGGCGGCGAACTGATCAGCGCAGGCTCGATCATCGTGCGCCAGCGCGGCACCCAGTTCCACCCCGGCGTGAACGTCGGCGTGGGCAAGGACCACACGCTCTTCGCCCTGGTCGACGGCCACGTGTCGTTCGGTCAAAAGGGTGCGCTGAACAAGCACACGGTCAACGTGACGCCCGCGGCGTAAGCCTCGAGTCACTTCGACCTCCCGAGGCCCCGCTTTGCCGGGGCTTCTTCATTTGTAAACTGGACATCCCATGAAGTTCGTCGACGAAGCCTTCATCGACATCGCCGCGGGCGATGGCGGCAACGGCTGCGTGTCGTTCCGTCATGAGAAGTACAAGGAATTCGGCGGCCCCAACGGCGGCGACGGCGGCCGTGGCGGCCACGTCTTCGCGGTGGCCGACTCGAACCTCAACACGCTGGTCGACTTTCGCTACTCGCGCCGCCACGAGGCCAAGCGCGGCGAGCACGGCATGGGCTCCGACATGTTCGGCGCCGCCGGTGACGACATCACGCTCAAGATGCCGGTCGGCACCATCATCTCCGACGCCGAAACCGGCGAGGTGCTGTTCGAGCTGCTGACCGAAGGCGAGGTCATCACCATCGCCAAGGGCGGCGACGGCGGCTTCGGCAACATGCGCTTCAAGAGCGCCATCAACCGCGCCCCGCGCCAGAAGACCCCGGGCTGGCCCGGCGAGAAGCGCAGCGTCAAGCTCGAGCTCAAGGTGCTGGCCGACGTCGGCCTGCTGGGCATGCCGAACGCCGGCAAATCGACGCTGATCAGCGCCATCTCGAACGCCCGCCCGCGCATCGCGGACTACCCCTTCACCACGCTACACCCCAATCTCGGTGTCGTGCGCGTCGGCCCCGAGCAGAGCTTCGTGGTGGCCGACCTGCCCGGCCTGATCGAGGGCGCGGCCGAAGGCGCCGGCCTCGGCCACCTGTTCCTGCGTCACCTGCAGCGCACGCGTCTGCTGCTGCACGTGGTCGACATGGCGCCGTTCGACGATGCGGTCGACCCGGTCGCCCAGGCCAAGGCCATCGTCGGCGAGCTGAAGAAATACGACGCCGCGCTCCACGAGAAGCCGCGTTGGCTGGTGCTCAACAAGCTCGACATGGTGCCCGCCGAAGAGCGCGCGGCGCGCGTCAAGGACTTCGTGAAGCGCCTGCGCTTCAAGGGCCCGGTGTTCGAAATCTCGGCGCTCACGCGCGAAGGCTGTGAGCATTTGGTGCAGGCTGTCTACCAGCAGGTCAAGGCGCAGCAAGTGGCCGAGCATGCGCCGGTCGAGATCGATCCGCGCTTCATCGATCTGCCGCCCGAAAGCGCCTGACGGGCGGCCGGCGCGGCATCTCCCGGTGCCACGCGACAGACTGAGAAAATCAACGCAGCATTCACGACCCGCTACAGCCGACATGACTTCGAATTCTGGATCCACCGCCTTGCGGGACGCCCGCCGTATCGTCGTCAAGGTGGGCTCCAGCCTCGTGACCAACGAGGGGCGCGGTCTCGATGAAGGCGCCATCGGCGAATGGTGCCGTCAGCTCGCGGAACTCGTGCGCGACGGCCGCGAGGTGGTGATGGTGTCCAGCGGCGCCATCGCCGAGGGCATGAAGCGCCTCGGCTGGCGCACCCGCCCGCACGAAATCCATGAGCTGCAGGCGGCAGCGGCCGTCGGCCAGATGGGCCTGGCCCAGATGTACGAGACTAAGCTGCGCGAAAACCAGATCGGCAGCGCCCAGGTGCTGCTGACCCACGCCGACCTGGCCGACCGCGAGCGTTATCTCAATGCGCGCTCGACCCTCGTCACGCTGCTTCGCCTGGGCGTGGTCCCGGTCATCAACGAGAACGACACGGTCGTCAACGACGAGATCAAGTTCGGCGACAACGACACGCTCGGCGCGCTCGTGGCCAACCTCGTCGAGGCCGATGCGTTGGTCATCCTCACGGACCAGAAGGGCCTCTACACGGCCGACCCGCGCAAGGACCCGGAAGCGAAGTTCGTGCACGAAGCTGCCGCGGGCGACCCGGCGCTCGAGGCGATGGCGGGCGGCGCGGGCTCCAGCATCGGTCGCGGCGGCATGATCACCAAGATCCTGGCGGCCAAGCGCGCCGCCGGCTCGGGCGCTTCCACGGTCATCGCCTGGGGTCGCGAATCCGATGCCCTGCTGCGGCTGACGCGTGGTGAATCGATCGGCACGCTGCTGGTGGCGCAGACCGCCAAGCACCAGGCCCGCAAGCGCTGGATGGCCGACCACCTGCAGTTGCGCGGTGCCGTCGTCGTCGATGCCGGCGCGGCCGCCAAGGTGCGGGCCGAGGGCAAGAGCCTGCTGCCGATCGGCATGACGAGTGTTTCGGGCGAGTTCTCGCGCGGCGACGTGATCGCGGTGCGCGATGTCGACGGCGTGGAGCTGGCCCGAGGCCTGGCCAATTATTCGAGCGTGGAGGCGCGCCTGCTGTGCCGCAAGCCCTCGTCCGAGTTCGAGCGCCTGCTGGGCTATGTCGCGGAGCCGGAAATGGTTCACCGCGACAACATGGTGCTCATGCCGAGCTGAAAACGACAACGGGGCGCAAGGCCCCGTTTGTCATTGTGCTTACTGCACTTCCCGGACCGGATTTCGGATGTTCTGGACCATTTCGCCGACCGAGCCGCGCGGCGCATTGCCGCGGCACAGGCCCTGGGTGGCCAGCGCCTTGGTGTAGTTGGAGTTCAGGTCGTAGAAGCGCTTCCACTCCGGCTTGGGCGTTTCCTGCCAAGAGCCGCTGTTGTAGCGGGCATAGCTCTTCATTTCCGAGGTCGAGCAGCGCACGCCTTCATAGAAGGCATTGACGGCGCCGCCCGCGCGGTTGTGCGCGACCACCACGTAGCGCACGATGCCGTCGCCCGTGATGGCGATCGTGTTTGGGTCGACGCCGAACTGCAGGCTCATGTACGGCGGCATCTCGATCGGCAGCAGGCGGCTCTCGCTGAAGGCCGGTGGCGGCGGAACCGCGGTTTCGGCCCACTCCTTGTCCGTCTCGGTGCGCTTGGGCGGCGGCGGCATGCCGGACTGGGCCCAGTCGGCGTTGTCGGTGTCGTGATTGCCCGAGGCGCAGCCGGCAAGAATGCCGAAACAGGCGAGCAGCAGGGCGCGTTCAGCGTTGCGTCGGAAGGAAGGGCGCGTTGTGGTTGGGAGAAGGTTCATCGCTCACTGAAGGAATGTCGGGATGCGGATCGAAGCTGCCGCCCGGCGGCAGGTCCAGTCCGGGAGGCGCGCCGGCGTCCAGCGAATGGCGCTCGAATTCTCGGGCGCGCACGTTGCTGCGCAGGAAGCGGTTGCGAAAATCCTGCCGTGGCAGGTAGCGAGCAAGCTCGGTGAGCGCCATCTCGTAGACGCCGCGCTTGAACTCGACGACAACGTCGAGCGGCACCCAATAGTCATGCCAGCGCCAGGCGTCGAATTCGGGATGGTCGGTTGCACGCAGGTTGAGATCCCAATCGTGGCCGACGAGTTGCAGTAAATACCAGATTTGTTTCTGGCCTTTGTAGTGGCCCCGTGCGTCACGGCGGATGAACCGATCCGGCACCTCGTAGCGCAACCAGTCGCGGGTACGGGCCACGATGCGCACATGCTCCGGATGGAGCCCCACTTCCTCGTGCAGTTCCCGGAACATGGCTTGCTCGGGACTTTCGCCGCGGTCTATGCCGCCTTGCGGAAACTGCCAGGAATGCGTGCGTATGCGCTTGCCCCAGAAAACCTGGTTTCTCTGGTTGAGCAGGATGATGCCGACGTTGGGCCTGAAGCCGTCCCGGTCGAGCATAATCAAACCCCAATTTTTGAACTGAGTCGATTATGCATGCCGGGTTGCCCTCGGCAAGCTGCGATGCAGGCTCTCAGGGTCTCTCCGGGGGAGCAGTCCCCCACTTCCCAACTTCGAATCCAGCGATTCCATCACCGCGATCCCGATGAAAGCTTCCCGATTTTTTGTCTCCACCCTCAAGGAAGCGCCCGCTGACGCAGAGGTCGCGAGCCACCGGCTCATGATGCGGGCCGGCATGATCAAGAAGCTCGGCACGGGCATCTACACCTACATGCCCATGGGCCTGCGCGTGATCCGCAAGGTCGAGGCCATCGTGCGCGAGGAAATGAACCGCGCCGGCGCCGTCGAGATGGCGATGCCCGTCGTGCAGCCGGCCGAGTTCTGGCAGGAGACCGGCCGCTTCGAGAAGATGGGCCCCGAGCTGCTGCGCATCAAGGACCGGCACGACCGCGACTTCGTGATCCAGCCGACCAGCGAAGAGGTCGTGACCGACATCGCGCGCCAGGAAATCCGCAGCTACAAGCAGCTGCCGAAGAATTTCTACCAGATCCAGACCAAGTTCCGTGACGAGCGCCGTCCGCGCTTCGGCCTGATGCGCGGGCGCGAATTCATCATGAAGGACGCCTACAGCTTCGACCGCGACCTCGACGCGGCCAAGGCCAGCTACCAGGTCATGGCGCAGGCCTACCGCAACATCTTCGACCGCTTCGGCCTGCGCTACCGCGCCGTGGCGGCCGACAGCGGCGCCATCGGCGGCGACTTGAGCGAAGAATTCCAGGTGATCGCCGCCACCGGTGAGGACGCCATCGTCTACTGCCCCGACAGCAGCTACGCCGCCAACATGGAAAAGGCCGAGGCCCTGGCCCCGGCCGGCCCGCGCCCCGCCGCCGCCAAGCCGCTCGAGAAGACGCCGACCCCCGGCAAGAGCACCTGCGCCGACGTGGCCGAGCTGCTGGGCGTGCCGCTCTCGACCACCATCAAGTCGCTGGTGCTGGCCACCGACATCGTCGACGCGGCCGGCAACATCAAGGGTTCGCAGGTCTGGCTGCTGCTGCTGCGCGGCGACCATGACATGAACGAGATCAAGGTCGGCAAGCTGCCCGGCCTGGACCAGGGCTTCCGCTTCGCGACCCTGGCCGAGATCGACGAGCACTTCGGCTGCAAGCCCGGCTACCTCGGCCCGCTGAACCTCAAGAAGCCCGTCAAGCTCGTGGCCGACCGCGAAGCCGCCGTGCTGGCCGACTGGATCACCGGCGCCAACGAGGTCGACTTCCACATGACCGGCGTCAACTGGGGCCGCGACCTGCCCGAGCCCGACTTCATTGCCGACATCCGCAACGTGGTCGCGGGCGACGCCTCGCCCGACGGCAAGGGCGTGCTGGCCATCGAGCGCGGCATCGAGGTGGGCCACGTCTTCGTGCTCGGCACCAAGTACAGCAAGGACATGAACGCCACCTACCTCGACGAAGGCGGCAAGCCGCAGTTCCTCGAGATGGGCTGCTACGGCATCGGCATCACGCGCCTGCCGGCCGCCGCCATCGAACAGAACCACGACGAGCGCGGCATCATCTGGCCCGACGCGCTGGCGCCGTTCACCGTGGTGGTCTGCCCCATCGGCATGGACCGCAGCCCCGAGGTCAAGGTCGCGGCCGAAGCCCTCTACGAGCAACTGCTCGCGGCCGGCGTCGACGTGCTGCTGGACGACCGTGGCGAGCGCCCCGGCGCGATGTTCGCCGATTGGGAACTCATCGGCGTGCCGCACCGCGTGGTCATCTCCGACCGCGGCCTGAAGGAAGGCCAGCTCGAATACCAGGGCCGGCGCGACACCGCGGCCACCAAGGTGCCGGCCGCCGGCATCGCCGAGTTCATCACCGGCAAGCTCGCGAAATGAGCGTGGAGGGCGGCCTCTCGCGGCGCCAGTGCGTGGGCGGCGCCGTGACCGCAGGCGCCCTCACCATGCTGTCGCTGCCGCAGACCGCCCAGGCCGGCGCGCAGATCGAAGAGCCTTTGATCGACTCGGTGCGCACCGCGCTGAGTTCGGCCATTCACAACAAGGCGCCGCCGGTGCCCGAGTTCGGGAACACCGAGGCCCGGCTGGTCTACCTGCGCTGGCTCGGCGAAATGAGCGAGCGGCTCAAGAAGAAAATTCCCGATTGGCCGTCGCGCAAGGAATTCCTGCAGACCGTCTGGTACGAGTCCAAGCGCTCGGGGCTGGACGTGAGCCTGGTGCTGGGGCTGGTGCAGGTCGAGAGCAACTTCCGCAAGTTCGCCGTGTCCAGCGCCGGCGCGCGCGGCTACATGCAGGTGATGCCGTTCTGGACCCGCGTGATCGGCGACGCCGACCCGGCCAAGCTGTTCCACATGCAGACCAACCTGCGCTTCGGCTGCGTGATCCTGCGGCACTACCTCGACCGCGAAAACGGCGACCTCTACATGACGCTCGGCCGCTACAACGGCAGCCGGGGCAAGTCGCCGTACCCCAACGCCGTGTTCGCGAACCAGCGGCTCTGGGTGTTCAACGACAGGGACCGCGAGCGCGACCGCTCGGCGGCCTGAAAACCCTCAGCTGGCCGGCGCCTTCGCGGTGCCCGAGCCCTTCGTGACCATCACCTGGTCGATGCGGTAGCTGTCGACGTCCATCACCTCGAAGGTGTAGCCGCCCCAGGTCACGTTGTCGGTGCGCTTGGGCACGCGGCGCAGCATCACCATCAGGAAGCCCGCCAGGGTTTCGTACTCCTCCGAATGCGGCAGCTCGTCGATGTGCAGCGCGCGCTGCACGTCCTGGATCGGCGTGATGCCGTCGATGAGCCACGAGTTCTCGTCGCGCTGCACGATCTGCTCCTCGTCGGGCATGGAGACGAGGTCGCCCATCACCGTGCTCATCACGTCGTTCAACGTGATCACGCCCACCACCAGGCTGTATTCGTTGACGATGATCGCGAAGTCTTCGTGCGCCTGCTGGAACTGCTCGAGCACCTCGGTCAGCGAGAGCCGGTCGGGAATGACGAGCGCCTTGTGCAGCGGCAGGCCCTGGTCGAAGGCCAGCGGCTGGCCGCTGAGCACGCGCTGGAACATGTCCTTGGCGTCGACATAGCCCAGCACATGGTCGATGTCGCCGTCGCACACGGGGTAGGCCGAGAAGGGTTCGGCCACGATGCGCGCGCGCAGCACCGTCTCGGGGTCGTCGTGCAGGAACCAGGCGATGCTTTCGCGCGCCGTCATCACGCTGCTCACGAGGCGGGTCTCCAGCTCGAACACGTTGGCGATCACCTGCTGCTCGCGCACCGCGAGCACGCCGGCCCGCGCGCCGGCCTCGGTCATGGCCAGGATGTCGGCCGAGGTGATCTTGTCGTCGCGCGCCATCGGCATGCCCAGCACCTTGAACAGCAGGTCGGTGCAGCGCGTGAAGAACCACACCAGCGGCTTGAAGGTGGTGATCAGCACCTGCATCGGCCCGACCATGCGCACCGCGAGCTGCTCGGGGTTGCTCATGCCCAGCCGCTTGGGGAACAGGTCGGCGAACACCAGGAACACCGCGATGACGATCACGAACGAGCACAGGAACGCGATGTTGGCCGAGGCCTCGACGCTGAACCAACGCTCGAAGAACACCGCGAAATACGGGCTGAGCGAGCCCTCACCGACCACGCCGCCAAGAATGGCCACGGCATTCAGCCCGATCTGCACGACGGTGAAGTAGTGGCCCGGCTGCTCCTGCACCCGCAGCACTTTTTCCGCGCGCGGGTCGCCTTCGTCGGCCATCTGGCGCAGGCGCAGGCGGCGCGAGGCGGCCAGGGTGATTTCGGCGAGGGAGAAGAACGCGCTCATCGCGATCAGCAAGGCGATGATGAGCAGGCTTTGGGTCAGGGTCATGGTGGCACGGCGAAGAATGCCATGGTGCCATGACTCGGCCCGCGAAAAACGCTCAGACGCCGCCGTGCGGGTGCGTGGGATCGACCCACAACACCGATTCAGGCTTTTCGACGGGCTCGATGTCGAGGTTCACGGCCACCGCTTCGCCGTCGCTGCGGCACAGCACGCATTCGAGCGGCTCGGTCGCGCTGGCGTTGATTTCCTGGTGCGGCACGTAGGGCGGCACATAGATGAAGTCGCCCGGTCCGGCCTCGGCCGTGAACTCGAGCTTTTCGCCCCAGCGCATGCGGGCCCGGCCACGCACGACATAGATCACCGATTCGAGGTGCCCGTGGTGGTGGGCGCCGGTCTTGGCGTCGGCATGGATGGTCACGGTGCCGGCCCACAGCTTCTGCGCGCCGACGCGCGCGAAGTTGATGGCGGCCGCCCGGTTCATGCCGGGCGTCTGCGCGGTGTTGACGTCGAGCTGGTTGGCCGCGACCACGCGCACGCCGTCGTGCTTCCAGGCCGGTTCGGCCGAGCCGGCCTCGTGCGAATGGCCGTGATCCTTGTCGTGATCGTGGCTCATCGCGGGGCCCCTGAAATCAGGCCGAAGCGCCGCCGCCGATGACTTGCTGCAGCTCGCCCGACTCGTACATCTCCATCATGATGTCCGAGCCGCCGACGAATTCGCCCTTCACGTAGAGCTGGGGAATCGTGGGCCAGTTGCTGTATTCCTTGATGCCCTGGCGGATACCGTCGTCTTCGAGCACGTTGACGGTCTTCAGCGCCTTGGTGTCGACGCCGACCGCCTTCAGGATCTGGATCGCACGGCCCGAGAAGCCGCACATCGGGAAGCTGGCATTGCCCTTCATGAAGAGCACGAGGTCGTTGGTTTTGACGAGGTCGTCGATGCGTTGTTGAGCGTCGGACATGGGGACTCCTGAAAAGTGGGCTGAAGGGATTATTTCACCGTGCGCCAGATTCCGCCGGAGCAGCGCTGGATGCCGGCGAGGTCGTCGCGGCTTTGCACTTCGGCGAAACCGCGTTCGGCGAGCAATTGGCGCACGGCCGCGGCCTGGTCGTGGCCGTGTTCGAGCAGCAGCCATCCGCCTTGCGCGAGGTGCGCGGAGGCGTTCTGGACGATCTGGCGAATATCGTCGAGCCCGTCGGTGCCCGCGACCAGCGCGGCAACGGGTTCGTGCCGCAGGGCCGGCAGATGCGGGTCGCCGGCGGCAATGTACGGCGGGTTGCTGGCGATGACCATGTAGCCGCTGTCGGCGCCGTCGAGCCAGTTCGCGTGAGCGAAGCGCACCGGCAGGCCCAGGCGCTGCGCGTTGGCCTGGGCGACCGCCAGTGCGTCGGCGTTGGCGTCGACCGCATCGACCCGCGCATCGCTGCGCGCGTGCTGCAGGGCCAGCGCGATCGCGCCGCTGCCCGTGCCGAGGTCGAGCACGCGCGGGGCGGCATGACCTTCGAGGCACTCCAGTGCCCATTCGACCAGCGTCTCGGTGTCGGGGCGCGGCACCAGCACGCGTGCGTCGACCCGCAGGTCGAGGCCGTGGAATTCCTTCTCGCCGAGCAGGTAGGCCACCGGCTCGCCCGCCAGGCGGCGCGACAGTTGCGCCGAGAGCGCGGACCACGCCGCGTCCGGCATCGCATCGGTGTCGTGCGCCAGCAGCCATGCGCGGTCATGCGTGGCGCGGCCCAGCGCGTGCAGCAGCAGCAACTGCGCGTCGAGCCGGTCGACGCCCAGCGCGACGGCGGCGGCCAGCGCCTGCGCCACGGTGCTCGGCTTCGGGTTGTCGGCGGTCATCACGCGGGCAGGCTCGATTCCAGCTCGGCCAGTTGCTCGGCCTCGCGCGCGGCGCGCAAGGCGTCGAGCACGTCGCCCAGGTCGCCTTCCATGATGGCCAGCAGCTTGTAGAGCGTGAGATTGATGCGGTGGTCGGTGAGCCGGCCCTGCGGAAAGTTGTACGTGCGGATGCGGTCCGAGCGGTCGCCGCTGCCGATCAGGCCCTTGCGCATGGCCGCGTCCTTGGCCGCGCGCTCGCTGCGGTCTTTTTCCTGGATGCGCGCGGACAGCACCTGCAGTGCCTTGGCCTTGTTGCGGTGCTGGCTGCGGTCGTCCTGGCACTCGGCCACGATGCCGGTCGGAATGTGCGTGATGCGCACGGCCGAGTCGGTCTTGTTGATGTGCTGCCCGCCCGCGCCGCTCGCACGGTACGTGTCGATGCGCAGGTCGGCCGGGTTGATCTGCACGGCCACGGCCTCGTCGGGCTCGGCCAGCACGGCGACCGTGCAGGCGCTGGTGTGGATGCGGCCCTGCGTCTCGGTGGCCGGCACGCGCTGCACGCGGTGGCCGCCCGACTCGAAGCGCAGGTGGCCGAACACCTCGTCGCCCGAGATGCGCACCACCACTTCCTTGTAGCCGCCGAGCTCGCTCTCGCTTTCGCTCACCACTTCGCAGCGCCAGCCGGCGCGCTCGCAGTAGCGCGTGTACATGCGCAGCAGGTCGCCCGCGAACAGCGCCGATTCGTCGCCGCCCGTGCCCGCGCGGATTTCGAGAAAAGCGTTGCGCGCGTCGTCCGGGTCCTTGGGCAGCAGCAGGCGCTGCAGCTCTTCCTCGAGCTGCACCAGCTCGGCCTCGGCGCCCGAGATTTCCTCGCGCGCCATCTCGGCCATGTCGGGGTCGTCGAGCATTTCCCTGGCGCCGGCGATGTCGGCCTCGCGCTGCCGATAGCGCTCGTAGCGGCCCGCGATCTGCGTGACCTCGGCGTGCTCGCGCGAGATGGTGCGGTACTGCGCCATGTCGCTCATGATGTCTTCGCGCGAAAGCAGGAAGTCGAGCTCGCCCAGGCGCTGGGCGTAGCGTTCGAGTTGATGGCGCAGAAAGGATTTCACGGCGAAGGGGGCTCGGAAAAATGGGAGGGTAAAGCCGCGATGCAGCGGCAGGGCGCATGAAGGAGCGCGGCCCGGGCACGCCGGGCCACCGACCAGCGTCGCTAACGCTCTTTGCGCAGGAACAGGCGCGAGATGGTTTGCGCCGTCTGCTCGCGCGAACTGGCATCGCCCGAGTGCAGCTCGGCCATGGCGCCGTGCATCATCTTCTGGGTGAGCCCGCGCGACAGCGCCTCGAGCACCGCATCGACCGACTCGCCCTTGGCCAGCAGCTTGCGCGCGCGCGCCATTTCGGCGGCGCGCCATTCGTCGGCCTGCGCGTTGAGCTGCTGGATCAGCGGCACGGTGCCGCGCTGGCCCAGCCAGTGCATGAAGCTCTGCACGCCGGCGTCGATGATCACCTCGGCCTGCGCCACGGCGGCCTGGCGGTTGGCCTGGCCCTGTTGCACCACCTGCGCGAGGTCGTCGACGGTGTAGAGGTACACGTCTTCGAGCGCCTTCACTTCAGGCTCGATGTCGCGCGGCACGGCCAGGTCGACCATGAACATCGGGCGGTGCTTGCGCGCCTTGAGCGCGCGCTCGACGGCGCCCAGGCCGATGATCGGCAGCGTGCTCGCGGTGCAGCTCACGATGATGTCGAATTCGGCCAGCCGCGACGGCAGGTCGGCCAGGCGCATGGCCTCGCCGCCGAAGCGCGAGGCCAGTTTTCGCCGCGCTCCAGCGTGCGGTTGGCAATGCCGATCGACTTGGGCTCCTTGGCCGCGAAGTGCGTGGCGGCAAGGTCGATCATTTCGCCTGCGCCCACGAACAGCACGCGCGTCTTGCGCAGGTCTTCGAAGAGCTGGCCGGCCAGTCGCACGGCGGCGGCGGCCATGCTGATGGAATGCGCGCCGATCTCGGTGGCGGTGCGCACTTCCTTCGCCACGGCGAAGGAGCGCTGGAACAGCTGGTTGAGCGTGCTGCCGAGCGCGCCGGCGGTTTCGGCCGCGCGCACGGCGTCTTTCATCTGCCCGAGGATCTGGGGCTCGCCCAGCACCATCGAGTCGAGCCCGCTGGCCACGCGGAAGGCGTGGCGGGCGGCTTCGTCGCCGTGCAGGGTGTAGGCATGCGAGCGCAGCAGGGCGGGGGCCACGCCGCCGCTCTGGGCCAGCCAGCCGAAGGTGTGGTCGAGCGCGACCTGCTCGGAGGCGCAATAGATCTCGGTGCGGTTGCAGGTGGAGATGATCGCGGCCTCGACCTGCGGGTGCCGGCCGGTGCTGAACGAACTGCGCAGGCTCTGCAGCGTCGGGGCGATCTGGTCGAGCGCGAACGCGAAACGACCGCGCAGATCGAGCGGCGCGGTCGTGTGGTTCAAGCCAAGAGCCCAGACAGACATTCCCGTGATTATAAAATCAGCAGCCGCACCGGGTGGGCCGAGGGGCAAATGGCTTTCCCTATGACAGCCATATCCTGAGCCGCATGACCCGGCCGACACAAGCGCGGCCCCTTCCGATGGACCTGCTGGACCTTTTCAACCACCTGCTCAACTTCGTCGCCCCGGCGGCCTTCATGGCGTTGGTGCTGGTGTTCGCGGGCCGTTACCTGGGCGGCCGGCGCGCGGGCGTGCCGCGCTGGTGGCTGCAGTGGGCGCTGACCTTCCTGGCCGGCGTGGGGGTCTCGGTGATCGGCCTCGTGGTGTCCGGGCGCGACGGCATGATGGCGACCTATGCCGCGCTCGTGGTGGTCTGCGGCACCGTCCAGTGGCTGGCGATGCGCGGCTGGCGCCGCTGAAGGCCGGTCAGCCCAGATCCAGGTCCAGCCCGCGGCGCATGTAGACCGATTCGCCGGGGTAGGTGGCGAGCCGGGCCTGTTGCTCAGGGCCCACAGGCTGTGTCGCCGTGTAGCCCTGGCGCTCCCAGAAACCGACCGAGGACTGCACCGACACCAGCGTCGAATGCCGCCATCCGGCCTGCACCGCGTGGGCCCAGCCATGGCGCACCAGCCGCGGACCCAGGCCCAGTCCCGAGGCGTCGGGGTGTACCGCCAGGTCGTGCAGGTACAGCGCATCGGCCCGCGCGGCCACTTCGAATTCGCCGTGCAACGGCGTCAGCTTGCCGACCACCGACGGATAACCCGCCAGATAGGCCCGCACGCCGCCGCCATGCTCGGCCACCCAGCCCGTGTGCGGCGCGCTCGCGAGCCGCCGCGCGATCAGCGCGCCGTCCTCGACGAACCCCGCGCCGTAGCAGGCGAGCTGGATCGCGAGCACGGCGTCGAGGTCGTCGGCGCGCATCGCGCGCACGAGGAGGGCGCCGGCGGGAGGCATCAGGCCAGCAGCAGCTTGTCGTCGTCGAGCTTTTCGCCGCGCGTCTGCTCGAACATGCGCAGCAGGTCGGGCACGTCCAGGCCCGCGCGCTGCGGTCCGGCCACGTCGAGAATCACCTGGCCCTCGTGCAGCATCACCGTGCGCGAACCGTAGTCCAGCGCCTGGCGCATGCTGTGCGTGACCATCATCGCGGTCAGTTGGCTGCCTTCGACGATCTTGGCCGTCAGCTCCAGCACGAAGGCGGCGGTCTTCGGGTCGAGCGCTGCCGTGTGCTCGTCGAGCAGCAGGATGCGCGAGGGTTTCAGCGACGCCATCAGCAGGCTCACCGCCTGCCGCTGCCCGCCCGACAGCAGCCCGATGCGGTCGGCCAGCCGGTTCTCCAGCCCCAGCTTCAGGATCGACAGCTTCTCGCGGAACAGCTCGCGCAGGTTGCGGTTGAGCGCAAAGCCGAAGCTGCGGCGCTCGCCGCGCTTCCACGCCAGCGCCATGTTCTCCTCGATGGTCAGCGCCTCGCAGGTGCCGGCCATCGGGTCCTGGAACACGCGGGCGACCATGCCCGAGCGCTGCCAGGCGTTCATGCGCGTCACGTCCTTGCCGTCGATCTCGATGCTGCCCTTGTCGACGATCAGGTCGCCGCTCACCGCATTGAGGAAAGTCGACTTGCCCGCGCCGTTCGAGCCGATCACGGTGACGAACTGGCCGGTGGGAATCTCCAGGCTGAGGCCGCGCAGCACGCGGTTCTCGATCGGCGTGCCCGGGTTGAAGGTCATCTCGAGTTGTTGGGCGCGCAACATCAGTTCTTCCCCTTGAAGAGTCCGCGCAGCTTGCGCTTGTAGGCGGGCACCAGCAGCGCCACGGCCACCAGCACGGCCGTCACCAGGTTCAGGTCTTGCGCCTGCAGGCCCATGAAGTCGGTGTTCAGCGCCATCGCGATGAAAAAGCGGTACAGCAGCGCGCCCAGCACGCAGGCCAGCGTGGTGATGATCATGCTGCGCGCGGGCAGCAGCGTCTCGCCGATGATCACCGCGGCCAGGCCGATCACGATCGTGCCCACGCCCATCGAGATGTCGGCCGTGCCCTGGCTCTGCGCGAACAGCGCGCCGGCCAGCGCCACCAGCGCGTTCGACAGCGCCAGGCCCGCATGGTGTGGAAGTCGGTCGAAATGCCCTGGGCCCGCGCCATGCGCGCGTTGCCGCCGGTGGCGCGCATCGCCAGGCCGGCTTCCGAGGCAAAGAACATGTCGACCAGGATCTTGGCGACGATCACGATCAGGAGCAGCAACAGCGGCTTGGCCCACTGCTCGGGCATGCCGCCGAAGTCGACCATGCTGAACACGGTGGGTTCGGTGATGAGCGCCACGTTGGGCTTGCCCATCACGCGCAGGTTGACGGAGTACAGCGCGATCATCACAGGATGCTCGCGAGCAATTGCATGATCTTCAGCTTGACGTTGAGCCAGGCCGTGACCCAGCCCGAGGCGGCGCCGGCCACGCAGGCCACCGCGGTGGCGGCGGCCGGGTTCCAGCCGGCGACGATCAGCGTCGCGGCCACGGCGGCGCCCAGCGGAAAGCTGCCGTCCACCGTGAGGTCGGGAAAGTTGATGATGCGAAACGACATGAAGACGCCCAGAGCGACCAGTCCGAATATCAGACCGATCTCGATGGCGCCCAGCGAGGCGATGAGGGACATGGGGGGAGGCTTCCGGCAGGCGGCGAGGCAGAAACGGGCGCGCCCCGGTGGAGGCCACCGGGGCGCGGTCCCGTCGGGGAATTACTTGGTGCTCACGACCTTCGCCGTCTTCAGCAGCTCGTCGGACAGCGTCACGCCTTGCAGCTTGGCCGCGCCGGGGTTCACCACCAGCTCGAAGTTGGTGCTGGTCTGCGAGGCGATGGTGCCGGGCTTTTCGCCCTTGAGGATGCGCACCACGATCTTGCCGGTCTGGCGGCCGATGTCGCTGTAGTTCAGGCCCAGGGCCGCCACGGCGCCGCGCTCGACGGTGGCCGTGTCGGCCGCCACCACGGGCAGCTTGGCCTGCTGGGCGACCTTCACGATGCCCTCGAAGGCCGAGACCACGTTGTTGTCGGTGGGCGTGTAGATCACGTCGGCCTTGCCGACCAGGCTCTGGGCGGCGGTGGGCACGTCGACCGTGCGGGCGGCGGCGGCTTCGACCACGGTCATGCCGGCGGCCGAGGCGGCCTTCTTCAGCGAGTCGACGATGGCCACCGAGTTGGCTTCACCGGGGCTGTAGATCACGCCGATGCGCTTGGCGTTGGGCACCACCTGCTTGATGAGGGCGATGTGCTTTTCCAGCGGCGACAGGTCCGACACGCCGGTCACGTTGGTGCCGGTGGCGTCCCAGTTCTTCACCAGCTTGGCGGCCACCGGGTCGGTGATGGCCGAGTACACGACCGGAATGGTCTTGGTGGAGGCCACCACGGCCTGCGCCGACGGCGTGGCGATGGCCACGATCACGTCGGGCGCATCGCCCACGTACTTGCGCGCGATCTGCGCGGCGGTGCCGACGTTGCCCTGTGCGCTCTGGTAGGTGAACTTGAGGTTCTTGCCTTCTTCGTAGCCGGAAGCCTTCAGCTCGGCCTTCACGCCGTCGCGCACGGCGTCCAGCGCCGGGTGCTCCACGATGGCCGTCACGGCCACCGACTTGGTGTCGGCCGCGAACGAAGGCGCGGCGGCCAGCATGCCGAGGGCCAGGGCCACTGCGCTGAAGGGAGTGCGAAGCAAAGCGTTTTTCACGTGAGGGTCTCCGGAGAGGAATGGATGTGTCTGAGGTCTGAGTGAAGCCGCCGGCGGAGCCGGGGCCTGAGATCCAGCGGGCCGGAATTGCAGCGTGCAGTTCCGGCAGCTTTGGAGTCTAGATCGTACTTTGCACAATTAAGGTGCATCAAAGGCCCGGACTTACCCCGCTTTGCGCCATAAAATTGCATCTGATTGGTGCATTGGGAGACGAAATTGCATGAGATCGAACTCGACCGGATCGATCGGCGGATTCTGGAGCACTTGCAGGTGCACGGCCGCACGTCGAACCTGGAACTGGCCGAAGCGGCCAACCTTTCGCCCGCGCAGTGCCTGCGGCGCCACCGGCGGCTGGAGGAGCTGGGCCTCATCCACGGCTATGCGGCGCGGCTGAACGCGCGCCGCGTGGGGCTGGGCGTGATCGCCTTCATTCACGTGACCATGGCGCGCGGCCATGTCGACGAGCTGCCCAAGTTCCAGGACCTGATCTCCGACATGAAGCAGATCCTGGAGTGCTACTCGGTGACGGGCGACTTCGACTACGTGCTCAAGGTCGTGGCGCAAGACCTGGAGTCGCTCTCGCAGTTCCTGATGCACACGCTGATGCACATGCCGGGCGTGTCGGCGGTGCGCTCCAGCGTGTGCCTGAACGAGATCAAGTTCACCACGGCCTTGCCGCTGGAGTGACGACAGGGCGTCAGCCCGGCATGCCCGGAATCGGCGAGGCGGGCGACGAGGGCACCCCGGGCGTGGGAAGCGGCTCGGGCGTGGCGGCCGCGGCCATCACCATCGTCGGCACCGCCAGCGGCAGCGAGGCCTTCTTCAGCTCGTCGAGGATCACGAACAGCAGGTCGCTGCGCACGCCGCCCGCGAGCCGGGGGCTCGCCACGTAGGCGATGGCCTGGAAGATCAGCAGCCCGTTCTCGATGCCTTCGAGCGTGAGCGAAGGCGCCGGTGTCTCCAGCACGCCCTCATGCGCCTTGCAGGCCGCCAGGATCAGGTCGCGCACGCGCTGCGCGTCGGTGGTCAGCGGCATCGGCAGGCGGATCAGCACGCGGCCCTCGGCGTTGGCCAGCGTCATGTTGCGCACGGTCTTGGTGATGAACTCCGAGTTCGGCACGATCAGCGTCGAGCGGTCGCCCAGCTGGATCTCGGTGGCGCGCACGTTGATGCGCCGCACGTCGCCCTCGGCCGTGCCCAGCACCACCCAGTCGCCCACCTTCACCGGCTGCTCCGCCAACAAAATCAGCCCCGAGATGAAGTTCTGCACGATGCCTGCAGGCCGAAGCCGATACCCACCGACAGCGCGCTCGCCACCCACGCGATGCGCTCGATGCCGATGCCCAGCGCCGACAGCGTGAACGCGATCACCAGGATCCCGCCCACGTAGCCCAGCAAGGTGGTGATCGAGCTCTGCATGCCCGGCTCGAATTGCGTGTTCGGCAGGTAGCTGCGCGTGAGCCAGCGCTTGAACACCCGCAGCAGGATGAAGCCCACCACCGCCACGCTCAGCGCGCTCAAAATCGCGCCCGGCACCAGCTGGAACTCGCCCACCTTCACGCCGGTGCCCAGCTTGCCGCTGCGCTGGAACACCTCGCCCGGCGAGGTGCCCAGCGGCGCGGCCAGCGCAATCAGCATGTACACGAACAGCGCCACGCGGCTGATGCCCGACAGCACCGTGGCCGCCTGGTCGAGCGTCTGCGGCGCCAGGCCGAAGCTCTTCTGCAGCCTCTGGCCGAAGGTGCTGCGCGACGACACGATGGCCATGAACACGTCGTCGGCGAACTTGAACAGCACGTAGAAGGCCGCGGCCACGATGCCGGTCCACGTGAGCTGCGAGGCCAGGAAGCTGCCCAGTGCCACGTAGCCCAGCGCCACCAGCACCCAGATGGCGATCATCAGCGCACCGATCAGCGCCACCAGCAGGCCGACCCACATCGGCCGCTCGGGCAGGCCGGCCTCGGGCGCGTCGGCGCGCAGCGCCTTGAGCCGGTAGATCACGGTGCCGACCAGCGCGGTCAGCACCAGCGCCGTCAGCACGTGCGTGGCCACCACGGCCGCGAAGCTGGCGTCGATCAGCGCATTGACCTCGGCCGGCGTCCACGCCAGCGCGGCCACCAGCGCCACCAGCCAGGGCAGGGCGGCGAGCTTGCCGGCCGTGGCGTCGGGAATGGGCGGCAGCCGCCATGACGGGCGCGAGGTGGCCAGCAGCGCGCGGCCCAGGCCGATGACGAAGGCCATGAAAGTCAGCGCCTGCGCCGCCGATTGCAGCGCCTTGCGCGCCTGCGGGTCCCAGGTGGCGTGGGCCTTGAGCACTTCCACGAAGCCGTGCGCGGCCACCGCCACCAGCAGCACGTGGCTGCCCACGATGGCAATCACCAGCAGCGAGCGCCGCAGCCGTCCGGCCGGCAGCAGCCGCGTCGCGAGCCGCGCGAGCACGCGCTCGGCACCCCAGACGCCCAGGAACGCCAGCAGCAGCGCGCCGATCAGCGCCGCGATCACCAGCGTGCGCGACGCCGGCACCAGCGCCTGCTCGAAGCCGTCGTTCAGTGCCGAACCCATGGCCTGCAGCCGCTCGAGGTCGTCGGGCCAGGCGTCCTGCAGGTCGGTCCAGAAGGCGCCCGTCAGCGGCGAGGCCGCGCGCTCGGTGAGCTGGGCCTCGAACATCTCGCGCCGCTGCGACAGCAGATCGGCGCCGCGCTGGCGCACGTCGATCGACAGCAGCTTCGCCAGGCGGATGTCGGCGTCGAGCGCGTTGCGCTCCTTGGTCAGGCGCGCGCGCTGGCGCGTGATGTCGGGGTCTTCGGTGGCGCCGGCGGCCGGCGGGTTGCCGAGTTCGCCGAGGCGGGCGTTGAGGTCGGCGAGGTCGCCGGTGCGCGCGGCCACGAACTTGTCGGCCTGCGCGCCGATGTCGCTGATCTGCGCGAGCTGCTTGCGCGGGTCGTCGTCGGGGCTGCTGGCCGTTGCGGCCGCGATCTTGTTGAACTGCGTGCGCAGCTCGGCCACCGTGGGTGCCGGGGCCGGCGCGGCGGCGGTGTTGGCGCTGTTGTTGGGGTTGCCGCCGTTGCCGGCGTTCATGCTGGCATCGGGCTGCGCGAGCGCGACGCCGCACGTCGACAGGGCCAGCAGGATGGCGAGGCAGTAGCTCGCCAGGCGAGAGGTCCGTTTCATGGCCGCATCATAGAAGCGGCCATGAAGTAAGGGCCTGTAAGAAACGTGCGCCTCAGCCGGCAGGGCTGAAGAGGTCGACGCGGTCGGTGATGATGCCGTCGGTGCCCAGGTCGATGAGGCGCTGCGCGGCCCATTCGTCGTTCACGGTATAGCTCAGCGCGCGCATGCCTGCGCCGTGCACTTGCGCGACCACGCCGGCGTCCCACAGCGCATGGTTGCAGACCACGGCCACGCAACCCAGTTGCACGGCGGTTTCGAGCCAGTCCTTGCGCAGCGCATCGAGCAGCAGGCCGCGCGGCAGTTCGGGCTGCACGGCTTGCGCGCCCTTCAGCGAATCGACCTGGAACGACGTGAGCAGCGGCGGCACGGCCGCGCCCTGCCACAGGCGCGCGGCTTCGCGCGCCACCACCTCGCCGGTCTCGCGCTCCACGCCGGGCGTGGGCTTGATCTCGATGTTCAGCAGGTGGCCGTTGGCCAGGCAGAAGCGCGCGATGTTCTCCAGCGTGGGCAGCGGCTCGCCCGCGAAGGCACGCGAATGCCAGCCCCCCGCGTCGAGCTGCGACAGCGCCTGCCACGGCTGCTCGCCGCCGATGCCCTTGCCGCTGGTGGTGCGGTCGAGCTTGGCGTCGTGCATGAGGAAAGGCACGCCGTCGGCGCTGAGCTTGGCGTCGCACTCGAACATGCGGTAGCCGTGCGCCGCGCCGAGCTTGAAGGCCGCGAGCGTGTTCTCGGGCGCCAGCTTGCCGGCGCCGCGGTGCGCGACCCAGCGGGGGTAGGGCCAGGAATTCATGGTCATCTTTCGGGTGTGCTCCCGGCTTTTTCGCGAGACACCGCGGAACCGGCTTTGCCGGGCCGCTGGTGTCGCCCCCGGTAGGGGGTTGGCGAAGCGACACGAAGTGCGCGCAGCCTGGGGGCGAGCATGATCAGTCCACGCGCTTGCCGGAGCCGGCGTCGAACCAGTGCAGCTTGTCTTCGCGCGCGGCGATCTTCACCGTGTCGCCGGCCACCGGCGGGCGGTCGCCTTCGTCGGTGCGCATGATGATCTGCTCGTCGCCGATGCGGCCGTACACCAGGCGCTCGGCGCCCAGCAGCTCGACCTGCTCGACCTGCACCGTCCAGCCGCTTTCGTCGAGCTTCATGTGCTCGGGGCGGATGCCCAGGATCTGGCCCGGGCGCACGCCCGGTGCGTGCTTGAGCAGGTTCATCGGCGGCGAGCCGATGAAGCTCGCCACGAAGGTGGTGGCGGGGCGCGTGTACACCTCCTCGGGCGTGGCGAACTGGTCCATCACGCCGCCGTTCATCACGATGATGCGCTGCGCCAGCGTCATGGCCTCGACCTGGTCGTGCGTGACGAACAGCGAGGTGATGCCCAGCTCGCGGTGCAGCTTCTGGATTTCGAGGCGGGTCTGCGCGCGCAGCTTGGCGTCCAGGTTGGACAGCGGCTCGTCGAACAGGAACACCTTGGGCTGGCGCACGATGGCGCGGCCCATGGCCACGCGCTGGCGCTGGCCGCCCGACAGTTCGCGCGGCTTGCGCGCGAGCAGGTGGCCCAGCTCGAGGATCTTGGCGGCCTTGTCGACGCGCGTCTTGATCTCGGGCACCGGCACCTTGAGGATCTTCAGGCCGTAGGCCATGTTGTCGAAGACCGTCATGTGCGGGTAGAGCGCGTAGTTCTGGAACACCATCGCGATGTCGCGCTCGGAGGGCTCGAGGTTGTTCACCACGCGATCGCCGATGCAGATTTCGCCGGCCGAGACTTCCTCCAGGCCGGCCACCATGCGCAGCAGCGTCGACTTGCCGCAGCCCGAGGGCCCGACGATGACGATGAACTCATGGTCGGCGATTTCGGCGCTCACGCCGTGAATGACCTGGTTGGCTTTCGGCCCGTGGCCGTAGCGCTTGATGACGTTGCGTAGAGAGAGAGCAGCCATTTTTCGTTCGTTCTGCGTTTATTTGTCGGTATCGACCAGGCCCTTGACGAACCACTTCTGCATCAGCACCACCACGATGCCCGGGGGCAGCATGGCCAGCACGGCGGTGGCCATGACCACGTTCCAGTCCACCGGCGATTCGCCGTTGCCGGTCATGGCCTTGATGCCCACCACGATCGGGTACATGTTCTCGCTCGTGGCGGCGATCAGCGGCCAGAGGTACTGGTTCCAGCCGTAGATGAACTGGATCACGAACAGCGCCGCGATGCTGGTCTTGGACAGCGGCAGCAGGATGTCCTTGAAGAAGCGCATGGCGCCCGCGCCGTCGACGCGCGCGGCTTCCACCAGCTCGTCGGGCACCGTCAGGAAGAACTGGCGGAACAGGAAGGTGGCCGTGGCCGAGGCAATCAGCGGCACCGAGAGCCCGGCGAAGGTGTTGATCATGCCCAGGCTGGCCACCACCTGGTACGTCGGGCCGATGCGCACTTCCACCGGCAGCATCAGCGTGATGAAGATCAGCCAGAAGCACAGGCTGCGCAGCGGGAAGCGGAAGTACACCACCGCGAACGCCGACAGCAGCGAGATGCTGATCTTGCCGAAGGTGATGATGAAGGTGATGACCGTGCTGACCCAGATCATGCGGGCCACCGACACGTTGGTGCTGGTGCGCCCGCCGCCCGTGAGCGCGGCCTTGTAGGTTTCCCAGAAGTTGCCGCCGGGCAGGATCGGCATCGGCGCCTGCATGATTTCCTGTGGCGTGTGCGTGGAGGCCACGAACGCCAGGTAGATCGGGAAGACCACCAGCAGCACGCCGAAGATCATGATCGCGTGCGCGAGGATGCCGAGTGAGGCGCGTCGCTCAACCATGGCGGGCCTCCGTGGTGGTGGAGTTGAATTGCATGAGGGCGGAGGTCATCAGTACTGGACCTTCTTTTCGACGTAGCGGAACTGCAGCACCGTGAGGCAGATGACGATGGCCATCAGCACCACGGACTGCGCGGCGGCGCCGCCGAAGTCCATGCCGCGGAAGCCGTCGAAGTACACGCGGTACACCAGCGTGGCGGTGTCCTTGCCGGGGCCGCCCTGCGTAGTGGCGTCGATGATCGCGAAGGTGTCGAAGAAGGCGTACACCATGTTGATCACCAGCAGGAAGAAGGTGGTGGGGGTGAGCAGCGGGAACTGGATGGTCCAGAAGCGGCGCATCGGGCGCGCGCCGTCGATGGCGGCGGCCTCGATCAGCGACTTCGGGATCGACTGCAGGCCCGCCAGGAAAAACAGGAAGTTGTAGGAAATCTGCTTCCACACGGCCGCCATGACGACCAGCGCCATCGCGTCGCCGCCGTTCAGCAGGTGGTTCCAGCTGAAGCCCATCTTCTTGAGCCAATAGGCGACGATGCCGATCGACGACGAGAACATGAACGACCACAGCAGGCCGGTCACCACCGGCGCCACCGCGTACGGCAGGATCAGCACGCTGCGGTAGAAGCGCGAGCCGCGCACCACGCGGTCGGCGAACACGGCCAGCACCAGCGCGATGCCCAGGCCCAGCACGGTGACCAGCGTCGAGAAGATCAGCGTGGTCTGGAACGAGGCCATGTAGGTGCTGTCGTTCCACAGCGCCACGAAATTGTCGAAGCCCACCCAGGTGACCGAGTTGCCGAAGGCATCCTGCTGCTGCAGCGATTGCACCAGCGCCTGACCGGCGGGCCAGAAGAAGAAGACGCCGACGATGATCAGCTGGGGAGCGAGCAATGCCCAGGGCAGCCAGCTCGAGCGAAAAAGGACGCGTTTTTCCATGGGGGGCGTTCAGGTCAACAGACACATAAGCAAAGAGCCAGCACTGCACGGGGCAGGCTGGCTTGCGATCTTAAAACGAACCGAAACGAACATTCGTTCGCGCCGGTTGGCCGGGTGCAGAGCTTACTTGTTTGCGGCCTGGAATTTCACCAAAAGTTCGTTGCCGCGCTTCACGGCGCTGTCCAGGGCTTCCTTCGGGGTCTTCTTGCCGGTCCAGATCAGTTCGGTTTCCTCGTCCTCGATGGCGCGGATCTGGGGCAGGTTGCCCAGGCGCACGCCGCGCGACTTGTCGGTGGTCTTCTTGATCATCTGGTTCACGGCCACGTCGGTGCCCGGGTTTTCCTTGTAGAAGCCGGCCTTTTCGGTCAGCTCATACGAGGCCATGGTGATCGGCAGGTAGCCGGTGCGCATGTGGCTTTCCGACTGCACCTTGGGGCTCGACAGGAAGGTGAAGAACTGGGCCACGCCCTTGTAGTGGTCGGCCGACTTGCCCGACATCACCCACAGGCTGGCGCCGCCGACGATGGTGTTCTGCGGTGCGCCCTGCACGTCCGGGTAGTAGGGCAGCGCCGACTCGGCGAACTTGAACTTGGCGTCGCGCTTCACGCTGGCGTAGCTGCCCGACGAGCCGATGAACATCGCGCATTCACCCGAGGTGAACGACGTGATCGGCTTGCTGGCGCGGCCCTTGTAGACGAACAGGCCTTGCTTGGCCATGTTCGACAGGTTCTCGAAGTGGCGAACGTGCAGCGGCGAGTTGAATTCCAGGCGGGCGTCCAGGCCGCCGAAGCCGTTGTTCTTGGTCGCGTACGAGGTGTTGTGCCAGGCAGAGAAGCTCTCCAGCTGGGCCCAGCTCATCCACGAGGTGGTGAACGGGCACTGGTTGCCGCTGGCCTTGAGCTTGGCGGCGGCCGAGACGACTTCAGGCCAGGTGGCGGGCGCCTTTTCGGGGTCCAGGCCGGCGGTCTTGAAGGCGTCCTTGTTGTAGTAGAAAACCGTCGTCGAGCTGTTGAACGGGAACGACAGCATCTGGCCGTTGGGGGCCGTGTAGTAGCCGGCCACGGCGGGGATGTAGGCCTTGGGGTCGAACTTCTGGCCGCCTTCCTTCATGACGTCGGCCACGGGCTTGATGGCGCCCTTGGAGTACATCATGGTGGCGGTGCCCACTTCGAACACCTGCAGGATGTCGGGCGCGTTGCCCGAGCGGTAGGCGGCAATGCCGGCGGCCATCGACTGGTCGTATTCACCCTTGTAGGTGGGCACGACCTTGTACTCTTTCTGGCTCTCGTTGAATTGCTTGGCGAGGTCGTTGACCCAGTCGTTCAGGGCACCGTCCATCGAGTGCCACCACTGGATTTCCGTCTGGGCCTGGGCGAGAACTGGCACGGCCAGGGTAGCGGCCAGCGCGGAGGCGATGGCGAGCGTCTTGAAGCGCATGAAAAAGACTCCTGAGAGGGGGATTTGAGACCCGCGATATTAGGTTACGAATGTGAACGTTTCGCGGCGGTTGTTTTCGCATGAACGCGATTTAGCTCAAACCGGGGAAACCCTTTTGACCGTCCGCGCTCCCGTTTGGTGCGCCGCTTGCTGCGCTGCACCATGCTAGCCTTCGGGCATGAGCAAAACCTCTCTCGACAAAAGCAAGATCAAGTTCCTTCTTCTTGAAGGCGTCCATCCTTCGGCCATCGAGGTGATCCGGGGTGCCGGGTACTCGCAGATCGAGACCCTGCCCAAGGCCTTGCAGGGCGAGGAGCTCAAGGCCAAGCTGGCCGACGTGCATTTCCTGGGCATCCGTTCGCAGAGCCAGCTCACGGCCGACGTGCTGTCGGCCGCGCCCAAGCTGGTGGCGGTGGGGTGCTTCTGCATCGGCACCAACCAGGTCGACCTGGACGCGGCCCGTGAGCGCGGCGTGGCGGTGTTCAACGCCCCCTATTCGAATACCCGCTCGGTGGCCGAGCTGGTGCTGGCCGAGGCCATCCTGCTGCTGCGCGGCATTCCCGAGAAGAACGCGCTGGCACACCGCGGCGGCTGGCTCAAGTCGGCCGTCAACTCGCACGAAATTCGCGGAAAAACGCTGGGTATCGTGGGTTATGGCTCCATCGGCACGCAACTGTCGGTATTGGCCGAGGCGCTGGGCATGCACGTGGCCTTCTACGACGTGGTCAGCAAGCTGCCGCTGGGCAACGCCCGCCAGGTGCCCAAGCTGCACGACCTGCTGGCCCAGAGCGACATCGTGACCCTGCACGTGCCCGAACTGCCGTCCACCAAGTGGATGATCGGCGAGGCGGAAATCGCGGCCATGAAGCCGGGCGGCATCCTGATCAACGCCGCGCGCGGCACCGTGGTCGAGATCGAGGCGCTGGCCAATGCCATCAAGGCCAAGAAGCTCTGGGGCGCCGCCATCGACGTGTTTCCGGTCGAGCCGGGCAGCAACAAGGACGAGTTCGTTTCGGCGCTGCGCGGCCTGGACAACGTGATCCTGACCCCGCACATCGGCGGCTCCACCATGGAGGCTCAGGCCAACATCGGCGGCGAGGTGGCCGAGAAGCTGGTCAAGTACAGCGACAACGGCACCTCCATCTCGTCGGTCAACTTCCCCGAGGTGGCGCTGCCCGCGCACCACGGCAAGCACCGGCTGCTGCACATCCACAAGAACGTGCCGGGCGTGCTGTCTGAGATCAACAAGATCTTCTCGGACAACAACATCAACATCGCCTCGCAGTACCTGCAGACCAACGAGAAGGTCGGCTACGTGGTGATGGACATCGACGCCGCCTCGTCCGACCTGGCGCTGGAAAAGCTGGCCAAGGTGAACGGCACCATCCGCAGCCGCGTGCTGTTCTGAACCGGGTTTTCCGGTGGTGCGGGGCCCGGGGCGCCCCCACCACCGCCGCGCTTAGCACAAGGCCGTAGCAGGCGCCACGAGGCAAGACCCCAAGCGCTGACCTAAAATCCTCAGCCCGGCTGAATGGGCGCGCAGTGCCTGGCCGTGGCGCCACCCCCGATGAATGCTCCGACCGCGTTGAACACGCTGTTGTCACAGGCCGCAGAGCCCGTGCGACTGCGCGAGATCCCGTACAACTACACCAGCTTCTCCGACCGCGAGATCGTGATTCGCCTGCTGGGCGAACGCGGCTGGGACCTGCTGCAGACCCTGCGCGCCGAGCGCCGCACCGGCCGATCGGCCCGCATGCTCTACGAGGTGTTGGGCGACATCTGGGTGGTGCAGCGCAACCCCTACCTGGTCGACGACCTGCTCGACAACCCGCGCCGCCGCGGCCAGCTGGTCGATGCGCTGAAGCACCGCCTGAGCGAGGTCCAGAAGCGCCGCACCCCCGACAGCGACCTGCCGCGCGACCAGCTCGTGGGCGAGCTCACCGGACTGGTGGGCGACGCGGTGGCGGCCTCGATACCAAGTTCCGCGACGTGGCCGCCCTGCGCCGCAAGGCCACGCGCGTGCTGCGCCGGCTCACGGCCAAGGACAACATCAAGTTCGACGGCCTGTCGCGCGTGTCGCACGTGACCGACGCCACCGACTGGCGCGTGGAGTACCCCTTCGTGGTGCTGTGCCCCGACACCGAGGCCGAGATGGCGCTGCTGGTGAAGGGCTGCATCGAGCTGGGCCTGACCATCATTCCGCGCGGGGGCGGCACCGGCTATACCGGCGGCGCCATTCCGCTGACCTGGAACAGCGTGGTCATCAACACCGAGAAGCTCGAGGCGATGACCGAGGTCGAGCACATGCCGCTGCCCGGCCTGGCCGACCCCGTGCCCACCATCTGGACCGAAGCCGGCGTGGTCACGCAGCGCGTGGCCGACGCGGCCGAGCGCGCGGGCTTCGTGTTCGCGGTCGACCCGACCTCGGCCGAGGCCTCGTGCGTGGGCGGCAACGTGGCCATGAACGCAGGCGGCAAGAAGGCCGTGCTGTGGGGCACGGCGCTGGACAACCTTGCCTCGTGGCGCATGGTGACGCCGCAGGCCGAATGGCTCGAGGTCACGCGCATCGGCCACAACCTGGGCAAGATCCACGACGCCGAAAGCGCCGTGTTCGAGCTGCAGTACTACGCCGCCGACGGCAAGACCAGGCTGCGCACCGAGCGCCTGGACATCCCCGGCCGCACCTTCCGCAAGGAAGGCCTGGGCAAGGACGTGACCGACAAGTTCCTCTCGGGCCTGCCGGGCATCCAGAAAGAGGGCTGCGACGGCCTCATCACCAGCTGCCGCTGGGTGGTGCACCGCATGCCGGCGCACACGCGCACCGTGTGCCTCGAATTCTTCGGCAACGCCAAGGACGCGGTGCCCAGCATCGTGGAGATCAAGGACTTCATGTTCGCCGAGCAGAAGCGCTCGGGCGTGCTGCTGGCCGGCCTCGAGCACCTGGACGACCGCTACCTGAAGGCCGTGGCTACGCCACCAAGTCGAAGAAGCACGGCGGCCTGCCGAAGATGGTGCTGTTCGGCGACATCGCGGGCGACAACGCCGACGACGTGGCGCGCATCACCTCGGAAGTGGTGCGCATCGCCAACTCGCGCAGCGGCGAAGGCTTCATTGCCATCAGTCCCGAGGCGCGCAAGAAATTCTGGCTCGACCGCAAGCGCACGGCCGCCATCAGCAAGCACACCAACGCCTTCAAGATCAATGAAGACGTGGTGATTCCGCTGCCGCGCATGGCCGAGTACAGCGACGGCATCGAGCGCATCAACATCGAGCTGTCGCTGCAGAACAAGCTCGCGCTGACCGACGAGCTCGAAGCCTTCCTCACGCGCGGCAACCTGCCGCTGGGCAAGACCGACGACGCGCACGAAATCCCGGCGGCCGAGCTGCTCGAAGACCGCGTGACGCAGGCCGTGGCGCTGGTGCACGAGGTGCGCGCGCTGTGGGCCGGCTGGCTGCGCAATGTCGACGCGCAGTTCGCGCAGCTGCAGGACCACACGCTGCGCGCGAGCTGGAAGACGCAACTGCGCCAGCCGCTGCAGGAGATTTTCTCGGGCGCCGAGTTCGCGCCCATCCTGGCCGAGTGCACGGCCATCCACAAGCGCGTGCTCAAGGGCCGCGTGTGGGTCGCGCTGCACATGCACGCGGGCGACGGCAACGTGCACACCAACATTCCCGTGAACAGCGACAACTACGACATGCTGCAGACCGCGCATGCCGCGGTGGTGCGCATCATGGCGCTGGCGCGCAGCCTCGACGGCGTGATCTCGGGCGAGCACGGCATTGGCATCACCAAGCTCGAGTTCCTCAGCGACGAAGAGCTGCGTCCGTTCACCGAGTACAAGGCCAAGGTCGACCCCGAAGGCCGCTTCAACAAGGGCAAGCTGCTGCGCGCGCCGGCCGGCAAGCCCGAGACGCTGCATGCCGACCTGACCAACGCCTACACGCCGAGCTTCGGGCTCATGGGCCACGAGTCGCTGATCATGCAGCAGAGCGACATCGGCGCCATTGCCGACAGCGTGAAGGACTGCCTGCGCTGCGGCAAGTGCAAGCCCGTGTGCGCCACCCACGTGCCGCGCGCCAATCTGCTCTACAGCCCGCGCAACAAGATCCTCGCGACCTCGCTGCTGGTGGAGGCCTTCCTCTACGAAGAGCAGACGCGGCGCGGCATCAGCATCAAGCACTGGGAAGAGTTCGAGGACGTGGCCGACCACTGCACCGTGTGCCACAAGTGCCTCACGCCGTGCCCGGTGAAGATCGACTTCGGCGACGTGTCGATGAACATGCGCAACCTGCTGCGCAAGATGGGCCAGAAGAGCTTCCGCCCCGGCAACGCGGCCGCGATGTTCTTCCTGAACGCAACCAACCCGCAGACCATCAAGACGATGCGCGCGGGCATGGTGGGCGTGGGCTTCAAGGCGCAGCGCCTGGCCAACGACCTGCTGCGCGGCCTGGCGAAGAAGCAGACGGCAGCGCCGCCGGCCTCGCTGGGCGTGGCGCCGATCAAGGAGCAGGTGGTCCACTTCATCAACAAGAAGATGCCGGGCGGCCTGCCCAAGCAGACGGCGCGCGCGCTGCTGGACATCGAGGATGCCGACTACGTGCCGATCATCCGCAACCCGAAGGCGACCACGCCCGAAACCGAGGCGGTCTTCTACTTTCCGGGCTGCGGCTCGGAGCGGCTGTTCTCGCAGGTGGGCCTGGCGACGCAGGCCATGCTGTGGCATGCGGGCGTGCAGACCGTGCTGCCGCCGGGCTACCTGTGCTGCGGCTATCCGCAACGCGGCAGCGGCCAGTTCGACAAGGCCGAGAAGATGATCACCGACAACCGCGTGCTCTTCCACCGCGTGGCCAACACGCTGAACTACCTCGACATCAAGACGGTGGTGGTGAGCTGCGGCACCTGCTACGACCAGCTGCAGGGTTACCAGTTCGACAAGATCTTCCCTGGCTGCCGCATCATCGACATCCACGAGTACCTGCTCGAAAAGGGCATCACGCTGGCCGATGCGGGCGGTGGCGGCTACCTGTACCACGACCCCTGCCACTCGCCGATGAAACAGCAGGACCCGATGAAGACGGTGAAGGCGCTGGTCGGCGACAACGTGCTCAAGAACGACCGCTGCTGCGGCGAGTCGGGCACGCTGGGCGTGTCGCGGCCCGACATCTCGACGCAGATCCGTTTCCGCAAGGAAGAGGAGCTGAAGAAGGGCGAGGCCGCATTGCGCGACAGCGGCAAGGTCGGCGAAAAGGACAACGTGAAGATTCTCACCAGCTGCCCGAGCTGCCTGCAAGGCCTCTCGCGCTACGGCAACGACCTGAACAACGGCCTGCTCGAAGCCGACTACATCGTGGTCGAGATGGCCAACAAGATCCTCGGCGCCGACTGGATGCCGACCTACGTGGCCGCCGCCAACCAGGGCGGGATCGAGCGGGTGCTGGTGTGACGGCCGCGATGCAGCAAGGCTGCGTGCTGTGCGAGGGCGCGGGCGGTCGCCTCGTGTTCGAGGGCGCGAAGCTGCGCGTCATCCATGCGCAAGAGGCGGGCTTTCCGGCCTTCTACCGCGTGATCTGGCGCGAGCATGCGGCGGAGTTTTCCGATCTCGACGCGGCCGATCGCGTGCTGTGCATGGAGGCGGTGGCCGTCGTCGAACAGTGCCTGCGCGAGCACTTGCGCCCGACCAAGATCAACCTCGCCGCGCTCGGCAACATGGTGGCGCACCTGCACTGGCACGTGATCGCGCGCTTCGCCGATGACAGCCACTTTCCGGGCTCCGTGTGGGCTGCCGTTCAACGCGAACGCAGCGCCGCGCGCGAGGCAGAAACCACTGCGCGCCTGCCGGCCGCCGAGGCTGCGATGATCGAACGCTTGGGCAACAGGAGTTTCTGATGGCAGGCTTGAAACCGGGCGCACCGACGCCGCAATCGATCACCGTGCACGGCCAGTCGCGCGTGCTCGAAGTGGGCTTCTCGGACGGCGCGAGCTTTCGGATTCCCTTCGAGCTGATGCGCATCTACTCGCCTTCGGCCGAGGTGCAGGGCCACGGCCCGGGCCAGGAAATCCTGCAGACCGGCAAGCGCAACGTCGATCTCGTCGACCTCGAGGCCGTCGGCAACTACGCCGTGCAGCCGACCTTCAGCGACGGCCACAACACCGGCATCTACTCGTGGGACCTGCTCTACGAACTGGGTGAGAAGCAGGCCGAGCTGTGGGCCACGTACGAGCACCGCCTGGCTGAGGCGGGCGCGATCGCGACACGCCGATGGTCGAAGCCGGCGGTCACGGCTGCAGCAGCCACTGAGGCCTGCGGCAGGCACCCGAAAATCCGCGCGGTGCTCCTGAAAACATAGCCCTACGCCCAGGAAGGGCGCGCGAAAAAAGCAACAAATGTCCGCCGTGCGCGCGGGGTCGTCGGCTTGATGTGAAGGCTTCCGGCCTAACATCGGTTGCATGAGTACCACACACTTCGGCTTCGAAACAGTCGACGAAACCGAGAAGGCGCAACGCGTTCGCGGCGTCTTCGATTCGGTTGCCTCGCGCTACGACATCATGAACGACCTGATGTCGGCGGGCCTGCACCGCGCCTGGAAGGCGTACACCGTGATGGTCGCGAATGTGGGCGAAGGCTCGCGCGTGCTCGACATCGCGGGCGGCACCGGCGACCTCGCACTGGCCTTCGCCAAGAAGGTCGGCGCCACCGGCCAGGTGGTGCACACCGACATCAACGAAGCCATGCTGCGCACCGGCCGCGACCGTCTGCTGGACGCCGGCGTGTCGCTGCCCACCATGGTCTGCGACGCCGAGAAGCTGCCCTTTCCCGACAACCACTTCGACGTGGTCACGGTGGCCTTCGGCCTGCGCAACATGACGCACAAGGACATCGCGCTCAAGGAAATGAACCGCGTGATCAAGCCGCGCGGCAAGCTGCTCGTGCTGGAGTTCTCGAAGGTCGCCAAGCCGCTCGCCAAGGCCTACGACTGGTACTCCTTCAACGTGCTGCCGCGCCTTGGCAAGCTCGTGGCCGGTGACGACGCGAGCTATCGCTACCTGGCCGAATCCATCCGGATGCACCCCTCGCAAGAGGAACTCAAGACCCTCATGAAAGAGGGCGGTTTCGGACATGTGGACTATCACAACATGACGGGGGGAATCGCTGCCCTCCATGTTGGAATCAAGTGTTGATGAGGCGAATCTTTCGCTCAAGAGGAGACGACATGAAGAGTTTGGGTTCTTTGTTTTTGGCGGTCGCGTTGGTGCTGGGCAGTGTCCAGGCCGAGGCTGCCCGCATGGGCGGCGGCAAGTCGGTGGGACGCCAGTCCTCCAACGTGACGCAACGCCAGGCCACGCCGCCGGCAGCGCCCGGCGCACCCGCGCAGCAGAACGCGTCGAGCGCGGCAGCGGCCAAGCCGGGTGCGGCCGCGGCGGCAGCGGCACCGAAGCGTCCGTGGGGCGCGATGCTCGGCGCCTCGCGGCCGGCCTGGGTCTCGCATGGCTCGCGCATTCGCTGGGCCTGGGTGCCGGCTTCGGCAACATCCTGCTGATCGGCCTGCTCGTGCTGGCCGGCGTGGTGGTGTGGCGCATGATCAAGGCGCGCTCGCAGCAAGCCTCGGGTGCCAACCGCCAGGGCGGCTTCGCGTTCCAGGGCGCGGGCGCCAGCCCGAGCAACGCCACCGCACCGGCGCAGTACAGCCCGGCCAACGTGGGCAACGACGCATCGGCCCGCCCGTGGGAACGCAGCGCGACCTCGTTCGACGCAACGCCTGCTGAAGGCGACCGTCACGGCAGCAGCCTCTCGGCGGCCGGCGCGGCAGCCGGCGGCAGCATGATCGGTTCGGCGCTCGGTGGTTCGCAGTCGTGGGGCATTCCCGCCGGCTTCGACGTCGAGGGCTTCCTCGGTGCGGCCAAGCGCAACTTCGTGACCCTGCAGGACGCATGGGACCGCGCCGACGTGTCGATGCTGCGCTCGATGATGACCGACAGCATGGTCGACGAAATCCGCTCGCAGCTGGCCGACCGCGCCAGCCACACGGGTGGCGCCTCGAACAAGACCGAAGTGGTCATGCTCGACGCCAAGCTGCTGGGCATCGAAGAGCTGCCCGACGCCTACATGGCCAGCGTGGAGTTCTCCGGCATGATCCGCGAAGACGCCTCGGCGGGCCCGGGCCCGTTCCGCGAAGTCTGGAACATGACCAAGCCGACCAGCGGCACCAGCGGCTGGCTTGTCGCCGGCGTGCAGGCACTACAGTAAAACCGGGTCGCGGCCGCGCCCGGCCGCGACACAGACGGGATAATGGGGACTATGGCCACACCATCGTCCCCTTTTTCTTTTCTCGGCGACCTTTTCAATCGCATCGGCGAACGCCTCCAGCCCCCGGATTGGGCAGTCCACGAGATCCAGCACCGCGCGGTCCTGTTCCTGAACCACGTGCTGCAGCAGGAGCCCGAGGCCCAGCAGCGGTTGCTGCGCCAGCAGGGCAGGGTGGTGCGCTTCCAGTGGCGCTTCGTGACCATGCAGCTGGTGTCCACGCCGGCCGGCCTGCTCGACCTGGCCCCTGAAGGCGCGGAGCCCGAGCTCAGGCTCACCGTCACCGACGAATCCCCCTTCGACATCGCCCGCGCCACGCTGCGCGGCGACAAGCCCTCGGTGCAGATCGTCGGCGACGTGCAACTGGCGGCCGAGGTCAACTGGCTGGTCGACCACGTGCGCTGGGACATCGAGGACGACCTGGCCCGCGTGATCGGCGACGTGCCCGCGCACACCCTCGGCAACGCCGTGCGGCGCGTCGCCGGCGCGCTGCGCCAGTTCGTCGGCAACCGCGCGGCCGGCAAGGCCGGCGGTTCGGCGGGCACCTTCGAATGAGGCGCTTCTACCGCGGCCTGTTCATCGTCTGGGTCGCGCTGCGCTACGGTCTCGACGAGCTCGTGCTCACGAGCTTCCAGAAGCCTTGGCTGCGCGTGGTGGCGCGCATCGTGTCCTTCGGGCGCAACCTCGACGCGCCGCGCGGCCAGCGGCTGCGCGAGGCGCTCGAGCGGCTCGGCCCCATCTTCGTCAAGTTCGGCCAGGTGCTGTCGACCCGGCGCGACCTGCTGCCGCCCGACATCGCCGACGAACTCGCGTTCCTGCAGGACCGCGTGCCGCCGTTCCCCTCGGCCGTGGCCATCGCGACCATCGAGCGCGCGTTCCGCCGCCCGGTGAGCGACGTGTTCATCCAGTTCGACGAAACGCCCATTGCCAGCGCATCGATCGCGCAGGTGCACTTCGCGACCATCCGCACCAACGCGGGCGAGGTGCGCGAGGTCGCGGTCAAGGTGCTGCGACCCAACATGCGCGGCGTGATCGAGAAAGACCTGGCGCTCATGGCCATGATGGCCGGCTGGGTCGAGGGCCTGTCGGCCGACGGCAAGCGCCTGAAGCCGCGCGAGGTGGTCGGCGAGTTCGACAAGTACCTGCACGACGAGCTCGACCTGGTGCGCGAGGCCGCCAACGCGGCCCAGCTGCGCCGCAACATGGCCGAGCTCGACCTGGTGCTGATCCCCGAGATGTTCTGGGACTTCTGCCACCCCGAGGTCATCGTGATGGAGCGCATGAAGGGCGTGCCCATTGCGCAGATGGAGCGCCTGCGCGCGGCCGGCGTCGACATTCCCAAGCTGGCGCGCGACGGCGTCACGATCTTCTTCACGCAGGTCTTTCGCGACGGCTTCTTCCACGCCGACATGCACCCCGGCAACATCCAGGTGAGCCTGGCGCCCGAGACCTTCGGGCGCTACATCTCGCTGGACTTCGGGATCATCGGCACGCTCACCGAGTCGGACAAGGAATACCTCGCGCAGAACTTCGTGGCCTTTTTCCGGCGCGACTACAAGCGCGTGGCCGAGCTGCACCTGGAAAGCGGCTGGGTGCCGGTGGGCACGCGCATCGACGAGCTGGAGGCGGCCATCCGCACGGTGTGCGAGCCGTACTTCGACCGGCCGCTGAAGGAACTGTCGCTGGGCATGGTGCTGATGCGCCTGTTCCAGACCTCGCGCCGCTTCCACGTCGAGATCCAGCCGCAGCTGGTGCTGCTGCAGAAGACGCTGCTCAACATCGAGGGCCTGGGCCGCAACATCGACCCCGATCTCGACCTGTGGGCCACGGCCAAACCCTTCCTGGAGAAGTGGATGGTCGACCAGATCGGCCCGAAGAAGTTGCTGCAGCAACTCAAGGCCGAGGCGCCGCGGTACGCCAAATTGCTTCCTCAATTTCCGCGACTTTTGCACGATTTCCTGGAAAATCGCCCCGCCGACAACCGGCGCGAACTGCTCGAACTGCTGGCCGAGCAGAAGCGCACCAACCGGTTGCTGCAGACCATCGTCTACGGTGGCATAGGTTTTGTATTGGGGTTGCTCGCCATGCAATTGCTGGTGCGCGTGCGTTTGTTCTAGAGGAGTTTCCGTCGTGCTGCTGACGTTGGTCATCGTCTATCTGCTGGTCACCATCGCGATCGGCCTCTATGCCGCGAAGCGGGTGAAAAACACCACCGACTTCGCCATTGCCGGGCGGCACCTGCCGCTGTTCATGATCGTGACGACCACGTTCGCCACGTGGTTCGGCTCCGAAACGGTGCTCGGCATTCCGGCCAAGTTCATCGAAGGCGGCCTCAACGGCGTGGTCGAAGACCCGTTCGGCGCGGGCACCTGCCTGATCCTGGTGGGCCTGTTCTTCGCGGGCAAGCTCTACCGCATGACGCTGCTGACCATCAGCGACTACTACCGCGAGCGCTTCGGCCGCGGGGTCGAGGTGGCGTGCTCGCTGATCATCATGCTGAGCTACCTGGGCTGGGTGTCGGCGCAGGTCACGGCGCTGGGGCTGGTGTTCAACCTGCTGTCGGCCGGTGCCATCAGCATCCCGATGGGCATGGTGATCGGCGTGGTCTCGATCCTGGCCTACACGCTGTTCGGCGGCATGTGGTCGGTGGCGGTGACCGACTTCATCCAGATGATCATCCTGGTGTCCGGCCTGGCCGTGATCGCCATGTTCGCGGGCGACATGGCCGGCGGCGCCGACAAGGTGGTGGCGTTCGCGGTCAGCAAGGACCTGTTCAAGTTCTGGCCCGAGCCGAGCTGGCACGACATGATCTTCTTCTTCGCGGCCGCCATCACCATGATGCTGGGCTCCATTCCGCAGCAGGACGTGTTCCAGCGCGTGATGTCGGCCAACAGCGTGAAGGCCGCCACGCGCGGTCCGGTCATCGGCGGCGTGGCGTACATCCTGTTCGCCTTCGTGCCGATGTTCCTGGTGGCCAGCGCGCTGCTGATCATGCCGGAGCAGACGGCCACGCTGCTCAAGGAGGATCCGCAGAAGGTGCTGCCCACGCTGGTGCTGCAGAAGATGCCGTTCGTGATGCAGGTGCTGTTCTTCGGCGCGCTGCTCTCGGCGATCAAGTCGACCGCCTCGGCCACCTTGCTGGCGCCCAGCGTCACCTTCACCGAGAACATCTGGCGCCAGTTCCGCCCGTCGGGCACCGACCGCCAGAACCTCATGACGATGCGCATCACGGTGCTGCTGTTCAGCGCCGCCGTGCTGGCCTACGCCATCCGCATGCAGGGTACGCCGATCTACGAACTGGTGTCGGGCGCCTACCAGGTGCCGCTGGTGGGGGCTTTCGTGCCGCTGGTGTGCGGCCTGTACTGGCGCCGCGCCACCACGCAGGGCGCCATCGCCTCGATCGCGCTGGGCATCGGCGTGTGGCTGCTGTTTCTGGCCGTACCGGCCTGGGGCGCGGTGTTTCCGGCTCAGTTGGCGGGCGTGCTGTGCTCTTTCGGGGGCATGGTGGTCGGGTCGCTGTTGCCGCAATGGCTAGTGGACACTCACACGCCGCACCGGCCTTTGGCCACGGAACCGGCGTGAAGCTCGGGGCCGGGGCCCACGCCGGGCCCTGTTTGGCGGGGTCGCCCCTATAATCGAGGGCTTTGCGAGCGGCAGCTGCGCCGCTTTTCCCCACCCGATTTCCCATGCCCATCTACGCCTACAAGTGCAGCGCCTGCGGCTTTGCCAAAGACGCTTTGCAGAAGATGTCCGACGCGCCTCTCACGGTGTGTCCGGCGTGCGGCGCGAGCGCTTTCGAAAAACAGGTCACGGCCGCCGGCTTCCAGCTCAAGGGCTCGGGCTGGTACGTGACCGATTTCCGCGACGGCGGCGGCAAGAAGTCCGAACCGGCCACGCGCCCGCCTCGAGCGACGCCGCCAAGTCCGGCGAGTCTTCTTCCAGCGCCACGCCCAGCCCCGCCCCGGCACCGGCCGCACCCGCTGCGGCCCCCGCGCCCGCTGCCGCCACCGCCAAGAGCGGCGACTGAGACCCTCGCCATGCTCGCCCTGCGCAAATGGTTGTTCTCCGGCTTGCTGGTGATCGTTCCGCTGTTCATCACCCTCGCGGTGCTGAAGTGGATCATCGACACGCTGGACCAGACGCTCTGGGTGCTCCCGGGCGCATGGCAGCGCTGGCTGTTCGAGAACAACATCCGCGGGCTGGGCGTGCTGCTCACGCTGGCCATCCTGCTGGTGGTCGGCGCCATCGCGAGCAATTTCGTGGGCAAGCGCCTGCTCGGCTGGGGCGACGCCGTGGTGCGCCGCATTCCGGTGGTGCGCTCCATCTATTCCAGCGTCAAACAGGTGTCGGACACGCTGTTCTCCGAGAACGGCAATGCCTTCCGCACGGCCGTGCTGATTCAGTGGCCGCGCGAAAACGTCTGGACCATCGCCTTCGTGACCGGCGCGCCGGGCAACGAGGTGGCCGCGCACCTGGGCACCGAGGAGTTCCTCAGCGTCTACGTGCCGACCACGCCCAACCCCACGGGCGGCTACTTCGTGATGCTCAAGCGCAGCGATTGCATCGAACTCAAGATGAGCGTGGACGAAGCGCTCAAGTACATCGTCTCGATGGGGGTGGTCGTCCCTGGCGGCCCCGCCGTGCTGGCGACCAAGCCATCCAACTCATAAAAACGAACGCGCCGTCAAGGCGCCGGAAGTCCTCTCTATGGCCATGCGTACTCACTATTGCGGTCTCGTGACCGAAGCCCTGATGGGCCAAACCGTTACCCTGTGCGGCTGGGTCAACCGTCGCCGCGACCACGGCGGCGTGATCTTCGTCGACGTGCGCGACCGCGAAGGTTATGTGCAGGTGGTGTGCGACCCCGATCGCGCCTCCACCTTCGCCGTGGCCGAGAACCTGCGCAACGAGTTCTGCGTGCAGATCACGGGCCTGGTGCGTTCGCGCCCCGAAGGCACCACCAACGACCAGCTCAAGAGCGGCAAGATCGAAGTGCTGTGCCACGAGCTGAAGGTGCTGAACCCCTCGGTCACGCCCCCGTTCCTGCTGGACGACGACAACCTGTCGGAAACCACCCGCCTCACGCACCGCGTGCTCGACCTGCGCCGCCCGGCCATGCAGCGCAACATGATGCTGCGCTACAAGGTGACGATGGAAACGCGCAAGTTCCTCGACGCCAACGGCTTCATCGACATCGAGACGCCGATGCTCGGCAAGTCCACGCCCGAAGCGCGCGCGACTACCTCGTGCCCAGCCGCGTGCACGACGGCAGCTTCTTCGCGCTGCCGCAGTCGCCCCAGCTGTTCAAGCAGCTGCTGATGGTGGCCGGCTACGACCGCTACTACCAGATCGTGAAGTGCTTCCGCGACGAAGACCTGCGCGCCGACCGCCAGCCCGAATTCACGCAGATCGACATCGAGACCTCGTTCCTCGCCGAAGAAGAAATCCGCGAGATGTTCGAAGGCATGATCCGCAACGTGTTCCGCAATGCCGCGGGCATCGACCTGCCGGTGTTCCCGACCATGACGTACGGCGACGCGATGTTCAAGTACGGCTCGGACAAGCCCGACCTGCGCGTGAAGCTCGAATTCACCGAACTGACCGAGCTGATGAAGCGCGTCGAGTTCAAGGTGTTCTCGAACGCCGCCACCATGGCCGGCGGCCGTGTCGTGGCACTGCGCGTGCCCGGCGGCGGTGCCGAAGGCGGCATGTCGCGCGGTGAAATCGACGCCTATCAAGAGTTCGTCAAGATCTACGGCGCCAAGGGCCTGGCCTACATCAAGGTCAACGACGCGGCAGCCGGCCGCGACGGCCTGCAGAGCCCGATCGTGAAGAACCTGGACGACAACACGCTGGCCGAGATCATCGCCCGCACGGGTGCCCGCAACGGCGACATCCTGTTCTTCGGCGCCGACAAGGAAAAGGTCGTCAACGACGCCATCGGCGCGCTGCGCGTGAAGATCGGCCACAGCGCCTTCGGCAAGAAGACCGGCCTGTTCGACGACCGCTGGGCACCGCTGTGGGTGGTCGACTTCCCGATGTTCGAGTTCGACGAGGAAGGCCAGCGCTGGAGCGCCGTGCACCACCCGTTCACGGCCCCCAAGGACGGCCATGAAGACCTCATGGACACCGCGCCCGAGAAGTGCATCGCCAAGGCCTACGACATGGTGCTCAACGGCATCGAGATGGGCGGCGGTTCGGTGCGTATCCACCGCGAGGAAGTGCAGAGCAAGGTGTTCCGCGCGCTGAAGATCAGCGCCGAGGACGCACAGCTCAAGTTCGGCTTCCTGCTGGACGCGCTGCAGTACGGCGCGCCCCCGCACGGCGGCATCGCCATCGGCCTGGACCGCCTGGTCATGCTCATGACCGGCGCCGAGTCGATCCGCGACGTGATCGCCTTCCCCAAGACCCAGCGCGCCCAAGACCTGCTGACGCAGGCCCCGAGCCCGGTCGACGAGAAGCAGCTGCGCGAACTGCACATCAAGCTGCGGAACACGCCTCAGGCGGCCTGAAAGGCCTGAGACCTCGCAGGTGGGCTCTGGGGCGGTTGATGGCTAAAATGGCTAATCACTGCGCCGGAGCCGCCATGCAGATCACCGCCACCGAAGCCAAGAACCGATTCGGCTACTACCTCGGCCAAGCCGAACGTGAGCCTGTTCACGTGCTCAAGAACGACCGCGTGGCGGCGGTGATCGTCTCGGCGGCACGCTTTGCCGAACTCGAGGCGCTCGAGCAGAAGAAGACGCTTGCCCAGCGCAAGCGCGAATTCAACGAGCAGTACCAGGACTGGATCGCCGAGCAGAACGCGCGCTTCGACGAGCATGGCCTGTGGTGCGATGGGTTGGTCGCCTGGCAGGATGCTCCCTGAGTGGCGCAGTTCGACATCTACGACAACCCGCGGCCCGAAGCGCGCCAGATGGTTCCTTTCGTCGTCGACGTGCAGAGCGGGCTGCTCGACCATCTGCCGACGCGCCTGGTGATGCCCCTGTTTCGCATTGGCGTGCGGCAGGCGCCGGTCAATCTGTGTCCGATGGTCGAGATCGGGGCCGAAACCTTTTCGCTCATGCCTCAGCTCGCGGCGCCATTGCCCGCGCGTCTCCTGAAAAAGCCGGTGGCGTCCCTCGCACCGCGTGCGGGAGAGGTCATGGCCGCCATGGACGCCGTTCTCAGTGGCTTCTGACGCACGCCCCTTCAAGATCCCGGAGTCGGTGCTGGTCGTGATCCACACGCCCGCCCTCGACGTGCTGCTGATCCGGCGCGCCGACGCCGAGAGCGACTTCTGGCAGTCCGTCACCGGCAGCAAGGACCTGGCCGACGAGCCGCTCGCGCTCACGGCGGCGCGCGAGGTGGCCGAGGAAACCGGCATCCAGTGCGGCGAGGGCACCGCGCTGGCTTCGCAGCTGGTCGACTGGCAACTGCGCAACGTCTACGAAATCTACCCCCGCTGGCGCGCCCGCTATGCACCCGGCGTCACGCACAACACCGAGCACCTGTTCGGCCTGTGCGTGCCCGGGCGCCTGACGCCGAAGCTCGAGCCCCGCGAGCACACCGACTGGAAATGGCTGCCCTACCGGGAGGCGGCCGACGCCTGCTTTTCCCCGTCAAACGCCGAAGCCATTCTGTTGCTGCCAGAATTTGCGCGATGAACCAGCCGGCCGCACCAGCAGCAACGACGACAGCCGCAGCGCACAACCTCCGGGTCGCGACCTACAACATCCACAAGGGTGTGCAGGGCATCGGGCCCGCGCGCCGGCTCGAAATCCACAACCTCGGCCACGCCATCGAGCAGCTCGATGCCGACATCGTCTGCCTGCAGGAAGTGCGCAAGATGAACCGCCAGGCCGCCGCCCGCTTCGCGCGCTGGCCCGAGCTGCCGCAGGCCGACTTCCTCGCGCCCGAGGGCTACACCGCCGTCTACGAGACCAATGCCGTCACGCGCCACGGCGAGCACGGCAACGCGCTGCTCACGCGCTGGCCGGTGATCCGCACCAGCCACCAGGACATTTCCGACCACCGCTTCGAGCAGCGCGGCCTGCTGCACGCGGTGATCGAGGTCGAGGGCCGGCCGGTGCATGCCATCGTGGTGCACCTGGGACTCATCAAGGGCAGCCGGGTGCGGCAGATTGCCCGCCTGCGCGAGTTCATCGACCGCGAGGTGCCGCCCGACGAGGCCGTGGTGGTCGCGGGCGACTTCAACGACTGGGGCGCGCGCATGCGCTACGCCATGAACGCCATGGGCCTGCGCGACACCAGCGACCTGCGCGGCCCGCGCACGCTCACATACCCCTCGCGCCTGCCGGTGGCGCAGCTCGACTTCGTCTACGGGCGCAAGCTGGAGCCGCTGGCCTGCGCGGTGCCACGGGGCCCCATCTGGGCCCGCATGTCCGACCACCTGCCCCTGGTGGCCGATTTCTCGCTGGTCTGAGCTCGCCCCCTGCGGCCCGGCGAAGCCGGTTCCGCGGTGTTTCCCTTCAGGGGCATCGAAAAATGATCGCTGCTACCATGCGCGGATGCTGAGGAAAACCGACGTCGAACCCCTTCCCGATCGAAAAGACGACGACGAGGGTACGCCCGTCTCCGTCAAGATCCGCGAGCGCATCACCGCCGCGCGCAAGCGCTTCAACGCCAACGACAACATCGCCGAGTTCATTCAGCCCGGCGAGCTGGAGACTTTGCTCGACGAGGTCGAGGTCAAGATGAAGGGCGTGCTCGAAAGCCTCGTCATCGACGTCGAGAACGACCACAACACCGACAACACCGCGCGCCGCGTCGCCAAGATGTACCTGAACGAGGTGTTTCGCGGCCGCTATGTGCCGCCGCCCCCGCTCACCGAATTCCCCAATGCCGAGCACCTGAACGAGCTGATGATCGTCGGCCCGATCACCGTGCGCAGCGCCTGCTCCCACCACTTCTGCCCGATCATCGGCAAGCTCTGGATCGGCGTGATGCCCAACGAGCACACCAACGTGATCGGCCTGTCGAAGTACGCGCGCCTGGCCGAATGGGTCATGGGCCGCCCGCAGATCCAGGAAGAAGCCGTGGTGCAGCTGGCCGACCTGATCCAGGAAAAGACGCAACCCGACGGCCTGGCGCTGGTCATGGAAGCCGAGCATTTCTGCATGGCCTGGCGCGGCGTGAAGGAAATGGACAGCAAGATGATCAACTCCGTGATGCGCGGCGTGTTCCTCAAGGATCCGAGCCTGCGCCGCGAATTTTTGTCTCTCCTGCCAAGAAAGAGCTGAGCCATGCTGGTCCGACTTCTCTACGCCAGCCGTGCCGTCGACACCAGCCCGGCAGCAATCGAATCGATCCTCGCGCAATCGCGCACGCACAACACGACCTGCGGCATCACCGGCATCCTCTGCTACGGTGCCGGCACCTTCCTGCAGGCCATCGAGGGTGGCCGCATGGCCATCAGCGAGCTCTATGGCCACATCCAGCGCGACGCACGCCACAAGGACGTGGTGCTGCTGCACTACGAAGAAATCTCCGAGCGCCGTTTCGGCGGCTGGACGATGGGGCAGGTCAACCTGTCGAAGCTCAATGCCTCGACGCTGCTGAAGTATTCCGAAAAACCCGAACTCAACCCGTACGCGGTGTCGGGCAAGGTCTCGCTGGCGCTGCTCGAAGAATTGATGGCCACAGCGGCCATCGTCGGCCGCCACTGAGCACGTGGCCCCCGCGCTCGGCACTTCGTCTCCTCGCTGCCACCCGAGGGGGCCGCTCGCGCCCTGGGGCGGCCCGGCGGCGCTCGGTCTCGCGTAGCTCGAGGTGCCGCTCTCCGCATTCGCACTGATCCTGTTGGCCGGGATCATCCATGCCGGCTGGAACATCGTCGCCAAGAAGGCGAACGGCGACGCGCGCTTCAGCTTCCAGACCAGCGTGTTCAACATGCTCGTCTGGGCGCCCGTGGGCATCACGCTGGGCTGGAACGTGGTGCCGGGCTGGGGCAGGGCCGAGTGGGGCTTCGTCGTGCTCAGCGGCGTGCTGCACGTCTTCTATTTCGTCGTGCTGCTGCGCGGCTACCGCAGGTCGGACCTGACCGTGGTCTATCCACTCGCGCGCGGCTCCGGGCCGTTGCTGTCGTCGCTGGTGGCGGTGCTTTTCCTCGGCGAGAAGATCAGCCTCTTCGGCGTGGCCGGCATCGTGGGCGTGGTGCTCGGCGTGTTCCTGGTGGCGGGCGGCCCGAAGCTGTGGCGCAAGGCGCACGACCCGGTGCAGCGTGAACGGGTGCACAAGGGCATTCGCTACGGCGTGCTGACGGGCGGCTTCATCGCGGCCTACACGGTGGTCGACAGCTATGCGGTCAAGTTCCTCGTCATGTCGCCGATCCTGCTCGACTATTTCGGCAACCTCGTGCGCATCGTGCTGCTGCTGCCGGTCGCGCTGAGGGACCGCGCGACGACCGCGCGCCTGTGGCGCTCGCAGTGGAAATACGCGCTGCTGGTGGCGGCGTTCAGCCCCGTGTCGTATGTGCTCGTGCTGTATGCGGTGCAGCAGGCGCCGATCTCGCACGTGGCGCCGGCGCGCGAAGTGTCGATGCTGTTCGCCGCGCTCATCGGCGGCCACCTGCTGCGCGAAGGCGACCGGCTGCTGCGGCTGTTCGGCGCGGTGCTCATCGCCGCTGGCGTGGTGGCGCTCGCACTGGGCTGAGGCCGTGGTGCTGCTCTTCGGCTGCGATTTTTCCAGCGCGCCCACCGCGCGCAAGCCCATCGTGGTGGCGGTCGGCCAAGCGGCCGAGAAGAAGCGCGTGACGTTGACCGGCCTGCATCGCTTCGCTTCGCTCGACGAATGGGGCGACTGGCTGCGCGCCACGCCCGCATGGGTCGGCGGCTTCGACTTTCCGTTCGGCCTGCCACGCGAGCTGGTCGAGCACCTGGGCTGGCCCACGCAGTGGGAGGCGCTGATGCACCACTACGCCGGCCTGAGCCGCGCGCAGATCCGCGACACCTTCGCCGCCTTCTGCGCGGGCCGCCCCGTCGGCGGCAAGTTCGCGCACCGGGCGACCGACGTGCCCGCGGGATCGAGCCCGTCGATGAAATGGGTCAACCCGCCGGTGGCCTACATGCTGCACGCCGGCGTGCCCCGCCTGCTGGCGGCCGGCGCGCGCATTCCCGGGCTGCACACGGGCACGCATGCCGGGCGCATCGCGCTGGAGGCCTATCCGGGCCTGCTGGCGCGCGAGCTGATCGGGCGGCGCAGCTACAAGAGCGACGACCGGCGCAAGCAGACGCCCGAGCGACTGGCCGCGCGCACCGACCTGCTGGCGGGGCTCGAAGCCGGCACGTCGCGGCTCGGCCTGCGGTTGGCCGTCACGGCGGCGCGGCGCGCCGAGTTGCTGGCCGACGGGTGCGGCGACGACATCGACGCCGTGCTGTGCCTGCTGCAGGCCGCGTGGGGCCTGCAGCGCGCCGCGAGCCGGGGGCCGGGCCATGGCCTGCCCGAGGTTTTCGATCCGCTTGAAGGATGGATCGTCACCGCCTGAGCCTTGTTGTCCTACACCGCTTCGGGCTCCCGGCGGCATTCGTGGCCGCGCGCCGACGCCTAGATTGAAGGCAGTGGGTCATACCGGCCCACGGTATTTCACCCCCTCACAGGAAGGAAGCGACATGAACAAGGACCAAGTGGCAGGACGCGTCGAAGAAGCCAAGGGCAAGATCAAGGAAGTGACCGGCAAGGTCGTCGGCAACGAAAAGCTCCAGGGCGAAGGCGTGGCCGACCAGGCTGCCGGCAAGGTGCAGAAGACCTACGGCGACGTAAAGGAAAAGGCCAAGGACGCCATCAAGTCGGGCGCCGACAAGCTCTGACCGGCTGGACGGGGTTGCGCGCACGAGGCGTGCAACCCTCTTTTCATCGCACAGCGCGATACGCGACAGGAGGAATTCAAATGAACAAACCCAACCAATCCATGGCCATGCCGCATTCGCGCGCGTGGCTCGCCGTGCTCGTGGCCGGCGCCGCCTTGACGCTGGCCGCCTGCGACAAGTCGGACAACCGCACGGCGGGCGAGAAGCTCGACAGCGCCGTGGCGAAGACCGAAAAGGCCGCCGACACCGCCGCCGCCAAGACCGGCGAAGCGGTCAAGGAAGCCAAGGCCAAGGTCGATGCGTCCGGCACCACCACCGAGGTGAAGGAAGGCATGGCCAACGTGAAGGAAGCGGTCAAGGACGCCGGCGCCGCAGTGAGCGCGACGGTCGACGACGCGGCCATCACGCCTCGGTGTCCGCGGGCCTTGCGAAGGACCCGGACCTGAGCGCGATCAAGATCAACGTCGACACCAAGGCCGGCGCGGTGAGCCTGAAGGGCCCGGCCCCCACCGCCGCCGCCAAGGCGCGCGCGGAAGAGATTGCCAAGGGCGTGCAGGGCGTGACCTCGGTGGACAACCAGCTCGAAGTGAAGGGCTGACCGGCCGCGATCAGCAACAGGCGATCAACCGCCAAAGAGAAAGCCCGGAGTGTCCGGGCTTTTTCTTTGGCTTCTTTGGTTTCTTCGGCGGGGCCACTCGGGCCCCGGTCGCATCGGGCTCAGTGGCCGAGCCAGTCCTTCAGCTCGTCGGCATGTTCCTCCTCGTCGGAGAGGATGTCTTCGAGCATGCGGCGGGTGGTCGGGTCCTTGTCTCCGATCAGGGCGATCATCTGGCGGTACGACTCCACGGCGATGCGTTCGGCGATCAGGTTGGCGCGCACCATGGCCTGCAGGTCGGTCGACTCGTCGTAGGCGGCATGGCTGCGGTCCAGCAGGTGCGAGGGCGCGAAATCGGGTTCGCCGCCCAGTTGCACGATGCGCTCGGCAATGCGGTCCGCATGGCCCGACTCTTCATTGGCGTGCACCAGGAACTCGTCGGCGATGGCGGGTGATTCCACGCCGTTGGCCGTGAAGTAGTGGCGCTTGTAGCGCAGCACGCAGACCAGTTCGGTGGCCAGCGCGTCGTTCAGCAGCTTGACCACGTCGTCGCGCCAGGGGCCGTAGCTGGGCGTGACGGCGCCGTCGTCCAGGCTCTTGCGCGCGGCGTCCAGGCCGCCCTGGTCCAGCACCAGGTGCTTGTGTCCGGAGGCCTTGGGAGATGAGGAAACATCGGCTTTCATGGAGGGTCCTTTCGTGGGGGGCTTTGGGTCTTCTGCATCAACGTGTTGACGATGTCAGCCACGTCGGATGTCTTCAGTACCGCCGCCAGCACGGCCGTGACCGACAGCAGGCGCCACGGCTTGACGAGCACCAGCACCGCGCCGGTCGCCGCAGCGGCGGCCATCAGCTTGGCGGGCTGCTTGCGGGCGTAGTTCTCGAGCAGGGGGCGGGCCAGTTGGCCGACCGCGTGCGCGGGGTGGCGGCGCCACCAGCGCTCCACCACGCTGCGGCCCATCGAGAGCCAGACGTTGTTGCCGGCCCGGCCCCGTGAACGGGGTTCGTGCGCGAGCGCGTCCGGCGTGTCGTGCCGGGCGTATTCCAGGTCGTCGTCCGGCTCCTGGGCCGTCGCGTAGCGCGGGGCACGGGCCGGCTCTTCGCCGCCGTTCAGTTCGCGGACCAGCGCGCGGCGCGAGAGCGCCAGGCGCTGCTGCGGCGTCAGGGGCGGGCGTTCAGCGCTGGCCATGGTGGGCTCCGGCGTTGTGCAAGGCCTGCAGGTCGGCCTCGAGTTGGGAGCGCAGGTCGTCGAAACCGTAGCTCGGGCTGGGGCGCGTGGCGTACCAGGCGCAGATGGCCGCGATGACCACGGCCACGCCCGGCACGATGACCAGCACCCAGTGAAAGCTGCCATGCAGCACGCCGAGCAGCACGGCCACGCCGATCAGCCCGAGGGCCAGCATGGCGCTGGCCGCGGCCAGCACCCCCGCGACGATGCGGGCGACGAGGCCGCGCCCCGCCTGCGCAGTTTCCTGGCGGACGAGGGCGGCGTAGTTGGCGAGGTGTTCAGCGACGAGTTCCGGATGCCCGAGCACCGTGGAGAAAATCGGATGAAGCATGGTGCCGGGAATCGGTGGAACGAAGGTTCAGCGGATCAGTAGTCGTCCCGGCTGCGGCGGCTGGCCAGCACGATGAGTGCCGTGATGGCGGCGCCGGCGGCCGCGGCGATCAGCACCGAGCGCACGGGCTGGTCGGAGATGTAGCGGCCCGTGACGTCCGCGGCCCGCTCGATGCGGCGCTGTGCGCGCGCGCTCGTGGTGGACGCCGCGTCCAGGCCGCGCTGAACGGCTTGCTGCACACGCGCTGCCAGTTGCTCGACGGCCGGCTCGGCGTCGCGGCGCAGTTCGCGGACCTTTTCGCCCGCCGCATTCACCGCGTTCTGTGCATAGGCGCGGGTCGATTCGACTGCTTCGTTGGCGGTCTGGCGCGCGTCGTCGGCGAGTTGCGAGGGAGTCTTGGTCGTGTTCATGTGAAAGTCCTTTCCGGGAAGATGAAATGCGAAGGCCTGTGGATCGTAACTACGCTAGTTGCGTCGGAGCAAGCCGGCAAGGAAGCTCGCGATCGCAAGGATGGCGAAGATCACGAAAAGGATCTTGGCGATACCCACCGCGCTGGCGGCGATGCCCCCGAAACCGAACAGGGCGGCGATCAGTGCAATGACCAGAAAAACCACGGCGTAATGCAGCATGTGGAACTCCTTCGAGGCTTGCCTCGTTGTGTTGAAAACTGCGCATCCGGCGCTCCTGGAGGAAGCATCGGATGGCACAGGAGCAACCTTAAGTGGCCGCCCGCGCCGGACCTGTCAGCGGTCGGGGGCGGGGTGCGTAGGAGATGGCCGAGTGCGCCGAATACGGCCAGGCGCGGCCTCAGGTCGGCCGCACCACCGGCAGCATCGCGCTCAGGCGCGTGCCCTTGCCGGGGGTGGACGAGACCGTGAGCTTGCCGCGCGCCGCCTCCACGCGGTGGCGCATGCCCGCCAGGCCGTGCGTCGACGGGCGCATGCGCTGTGTGTCGAAGCCCTTGCCGTTGTCGGCCACTTCCACGATCACGTGGTTCTCGTAGTTCTTCAGCACGATGGTGGCCTCGCTGGCCTCGGCGTACTTGCCGATGTTGGTCAGGCTCTCCTGCACCATGCGGTAGATGGTGAGCTGGCGCGACTCGTCCATGGTCACGGGCTCCAGCGCCATCTCGATCTGCAGGCCCGAGCGCTCGGCGAACTCGCGCCCCAGGATTTCCAGCGACGCCACCAACCCCAGGTTCGACAGCGACGACGGCCGCAGGTCTTCGATGATGCGGCGCTTCAGCGCGATGCCGCTGTTGAGCAGCTCGGTCAGATGCTGCAGCCGCTGGATGGCGTCGGGCGAGTCCGCCAGCCGGGATTTGAGGCGCGCCACGTCGAGCTTGGCGGCGGTGAGCAGCGAGCCCAGCTCGTCGTGCAGCTCGCGCGCGAGGTAGCCGCGCTCGGTTTCACGCACGTCCTGCAGGTGGGTGGCCAGCTCGGCCAGCGAGGCGGTGCGCTCGCGCACCTCGTCTTCCAGCGCATTGCGCTCGCGCTGCAGGGCCTCCTGCTGGCGCTCGCCGATGGAGCGCAGCGCGTGCGTCTGGCGCAGGTACAGGAAGAAGGCCAGCAATGCGGCCAGCGCCACGATGGCGGTGCCGATGCGGGCCAGTTGCAGCGACTTGAGCACCTGCGTCTGGCTTTGCTGCAGGGTGCCGTTGCTGATCTTGACCAGTTCGCCGGCGGTGGCGCGGATCGCGTCCATTTCTTCGCGGCCCACGTCGGTCGTGATGACGAACTTCCAGGCGTCTTCCTTGCCGTCCTGGCGCAGCCGCACGCTCATGTCCATTTCGGCGACCTTGCGCAGCACGTGCTTCGAGAGCTCGGCCAATTGGGTGAGTTCGGCCGGCCGATCGGCGTACAGTTGGCGCAGGGTCGCGAGGTTGCCGTCGACCTGCTTGACCGCGTTGTCGTAGGGTTGCCGGTAGCTGGCCTCGCCGGTCAGCAGGTAGCCGCGCTGGCCGGTCTCGGCGTCCAGCATGTTCTGCAGGATCTGGTTGAGCGTGCCGCGCACCTGCTGCGCCTCGTTGATGTCGGCCAGGGCGCGGCTGGACTGCCGGTAGCCGGCCTCGTTGATGCCGACGAGGGCCAGCGCAGCCAGCGCCGCGAGCAGCAGGCTCACGGCCATTTTTGGAGGGGCTAACCAGTGCATGAAACTTTCAAGGCTGCGTACTACGCAAGTTCGTGAATAATTGACAACAATCAGGGACCCGGCATGTTGCGGCCCGCATGCGCGCAACACAACGACGAAAGTAGCAGATGATCAAAATTGGAATTGTGGACGACCACGCCATCGTGCGATCGGGCCTCCGGCAGTTCTTCTCCGAGCACGTGGACCTGCGCGTGGCGGGTGAAGCGGCCAGCGGGCGCGAAGCCATCGAACTGGTGCGCACCACGGAGCTGGACGTGCTGGTCATGGACCTTTCGATGCCGGGACAGAGCGGGATCGACGCGCTCGCCATGATCCGCGCCAAGGCGCCGGACGTGGGCATCCTCATCTTGAGCGGCTATCCCGAAGAACACTACGCGATGAACCTGATCCGTCAGGGCGCGAGCGGCTACCTGAACAAGGAATGCGATCCGATCGAGATCGTCAACGCCATCCGCACCATCTCGCTGGGCCGGCGCTACATCACGCCCGCCGTGGCCGAACTGCTGGCCCGCCAGCTCGACCGCAAGGACGACGCCGCGCCGCACGAGCAGCTCTCGGAGCGCGAGTTCCAGGTGTTCCTGAAGCTGGCCAAGGGCGAGACCGCCGGCGACATCGCCAAGACGCTGTCGCTGTCCGTGAAGACCGTGAGCACCTACCGCACGCGCCTGATGGAGAAGATGAACCTGTCCTCCAACAGCGACCTGACGTACTACGCGCTGAAGAACAAGCTGATCGACTGAGACCGGCACGGGAGCGGGGAGGGCGCGCAAGGCGGCCTCAACCCGCGGTTCCGGGCGCGGCGCGCAACGCGCTGGCCTGCACGAGGCAGAAGTCGACCAGCGCCTCGATTTCGTTCGACTTGTCGAACACCGCGTCGACCCCGAATTCGGCGCAGCGACGGCGGATGTCCGGCGTCGCGTAGTTGCTGAGCACCACCACCTTCTGGGCCGGCTTGCGTGCCTGGCAGGCCTGCAGCACACCCAGGCCGCTGCCCTGCTTGAGAAAGAGATCGACGATGGCGAGGTCCCACTCGCCGGCATGGCCGAGCAGCCATTCGCGGGCGTGGCCTTCGGTCTCGGCAAAGCCCACGACCGTGGCGCAGGTAAGTTCTTCCAGCGTGCCAATGAGGTTTTCACGGATCGTGAGGTTGTCTTCGACGACGTATGTCTGCAATCTGGGATCCATGCCGAGCCACGCTTCCTCTGACGTTGGCAGGCACATCCGAAGCGACCCCGCCTGCGGGAATGCCTGCATGTGGACATTGAGGCCTCCTTGTCGCGCATCATGCAAGCTTCGTGGACCGGGTGTTGTAGGCGGGTTCCGACGAAGCGTTGGTAAATCGCCGTCGTAGGCAATGCCGCACGGTTTCTGCGGTCCGCAGCCGACCCTGCGCGCCCGCCGCTTGAGGTATTCCATCGATCATGGCAACGAACATCTTTCGCACCCGGCCGCTGTGGCAGAAGCTGCTGGCCTCCATCGTGCTGCTGCTGGGCTTGCTGGTGCTCGTGCTGGCTTTCTTCCCGTGGGACGTGCTGCGCGAGCCGGTCAACCGCTACGTCAGCGAAAAGACCGGCCGCAAATTCGAGATCACGCGCCGGCTCGACGTGAACCTCGGCTGGCGGCAGGCCACCGTGAAATTCGACGGCATCGAGTTCGCCAACCCCGACTGGGCGCGCGACCCCTACCTGGTCAAGGCGGACCGCGCCGAGTTCGACATCCGCATCTGGCCGTTGGTCGGCAGCAAGGTGGTCATTCCGCGCCTGGCGCTGTTCTCGCCCACCGTGGGCCTGCAGATGGAGGCGGACGGGCGCCGCACCTGGGCCCTGGGCAAGGACACCTCCGACTCGGGCACGGTGCCCAGCATCGGCCTGCTGCAGGTCGACACCGGCGCGGTCGACTTCCTGGCCAAGCACCTGGGCGTGGACCTGCATGCCGACCTGAGCTACGACACCCGTCGCGGCGAGATGCCGCTCGACTACCGCATCAAGGGCCGCTACAAGGGCCAGCCGCTGACCGCCAGCGGCCGCACCGGCAACGTGCTGCAGATCAACGCGGCGGGCGCGCCGCCGTTTCCCATGGAGATCAACGCCGCGGCCGGCCAGACCCAGCTGAAGGCCGCCGGCACCGTGGCCGAGCTGTCGGGGCTCGACGGCATCGACGCCAAGTTCGAGCTGAAGGGGCAGACGCTGGGCGCGCTGTTCCCGCTGCTGGGCATCGCGCTGCCGCAGACCTCGCCCTACGCGCTGAGCGGCGACCTCAGCAAGCGCGGCAAGCTGTGGGGCGTGGCCGGGCTCAAGGGCAAGCTGGGCTTGTCGGACATTGCCGGCGACATGAAGTTCGACCAGGCGGGCACGCTGCCGCACCTGTCGGGCAACCTGCGCTCGCGCGTGATGGACATGGACGACCTGGGCCCGCTGATTGGCCTGCCGCCCACCGCGCGCACCGCCAACACGGTGGAGGGCGTGGCGCCGCCGCCGACCGTGACGCAGGTCAAGCGCCCGGGCGGCAAGGTGCTGCCCACCGCGCCGCTGGACTTCGAGCGCCTGCGCGCCATGAACGCCGACGTCAAATACACCGCCGACCGCATCCAGAACGTGCGCGACATTCCGCTCGACCGTGGCAGCGTGCAGGTGAAGCTGGACACCGGCGTGCTCACGCTCGACCCGCTCGACCTGGGCGTGGCCGGCGGCAAGCTGGGCGGCGCGATCCGCATCGACGCCTCGAAGAACCCGGCCGACATCCGCGCCTCGCTCGACGTGCGCGCCATGCAGCTGGCCCGCCTGTTCCCCAAGCTCGAGACCACGGGCAACAGCGTGGGGCGGCTCGACGGGCGCATCAACCTGTCGGGCTCGGGCAGCACCGTGGCCAACTGGCTGGGCGGGGTGTCGGGCGACGTGGCGGTGATTTCCGGGCGCGGCCAGTTCGGCAACCTGCTGCCGGTGTTCGCGACGCTGGTGGGCGGCGACATCATCAAGTTCCTGCTGCGCGGCGACCGCAACGTGGAGCTGCGTTGCGCGGCCCTGGCCTTCGACGTCAACAAGGGGCTGATGAGCGGGCGCACGCTCGTGGTGGACACCACCAATGCCGTGTTCACCGCCACCGGCCAGGCCAACCTCGCGACCGAGGGGCTCGACTTCGTGGTGCGGCCGGAGCCCAAGAGCAAGAACATCCTGTCGATTCGCACACCGCTGGTGGTGGGCGGCACCTTCGGCGCGCCGAAGGGCGGCCTGCAGGTGGCGCCGTTGGCCGAACGTGGCCTGGCCGCGCTGGCGCTGGGTGCCATCAATCCGCTGCTGGCGCTGGCCGCGACCATCGAGACCGGGCCGGGCGAAGATCGGATTGCAAGGGCGTGCTGGCCGCTGCGAACAGGCCGACGGCCGGTGCGGCGGCCAACGGTGCCGCCCGGGCGAAGGGGGCCAAACAGCCAGTGCCGGTGCCGGTGCCTGCGCCTGCGCCTGCGCCGGTGACGACGCCGGTGCCGGCGAAGCAGCCTTGAAGCGCTAGGCGGCCGGGCGCTGCGCGCAGACGCTGCAGTGCGGGTCGCGCGCCACGCGCAGCGTGTCGAAACCGGTGCTGCGCCCGTCGAACATCAACAGCTTGCCCGCCAGCGACGGGCCGATGCCTGCGAGCAGCTTGAGCGCCTCGCTGGCCTGCAGCGTGCCGATGGTCCCGACCACGGGGCCGAACACGCCCAGCACCGCGCAGCGCGTCTCCTCGAAGGCGGCGTCGGGCGGGAACAGGCAGGCGTAGCAGGGGGAGGCGGCGTCTCGGGTGTCATAGACGCTCAACTGGCCGTCGAAGCGAATGGCCGCGCCCGCCACCAGCGGCTTGGCGTGGGCCACGCAGATGCGGTTGACGAGCTGCCGGGTGGCGAAGTTGTCGCAGCAGTCGACCACCACATCCGCTTCGGCGACAAGGCGGGGCAGCAGCGCCTCGTCGGCTCGCACGGCGTGCGTCTGGATGGCAATGTCGGGGTTGATGTCGCGCATGGCCTGCGCGGCGGATTCGACCTTGGCAAGCCCCACCCGCGCGTGCGTGTGGGCGACCTGTCGCTGGAGATTGGTGAGATCGACCTCGTCGTCGTCGACCAGCACGATGTGGCCGACGCCCGCCGCGGCGAGATACAGCGCAACCGGCGAGCCCAGCCCGCCGGCGCCGATGACCAGAACCCGCCCGGCACTGACGCGCTCCTGCCCGTCGATGCCGAACTCTTCCAGAAGGATGTGGCGCGAGTAGCGCAGCAGTTCGTGATCGTTCATGCTCGCCCCCAGGCTTGCCCGCTTCGTGTGGCCGCCCACCCCCTGCCGGGGGCAATACCGGCGGCCCGGCCAGGCCGGTTCCGCGGTATTCCTGAAAGAAAACCTGGCTTGTTCAGCTCAGTTTTCTTTCTTCTCTTCCTTGTTGTCGACGATGACCTGCGTCTTGCTGACCAGCACCGGCTGGCCCTTCAGGCGGTTCAGCGCCTGCACCAGCGGGAAGTCCTTGTCGGTGCCGAACTCGGGCACCTTGCGGTCCTGCGGCGGCTTCTTGGCTTCTTCCTCGAGGCGCTTGCGGGCTTCGTCGCGGGCCTTTTCGCGTTCCGGGTCCTTGACTTCGGGGCCCTGGCCGCTGGCCAGGTGCTTCTCGAGGTCGGCCTCGCGCATGCGCAGGGCGGCGAAGGGGCTGCCTTCGGCGCTTTCGTCGACCAGCACGTTGGGCACGATGCCCTTGGCCTGGATGGACGTGCCGCTGGGCGTGTAGTAGCGCGCCGTGGTGATCTTCAGGCCGGTGTCCGGACCCAGCGGGCGCACGGTCTGCACCGAGCCCTTGCCGAAGGTCTGGCTGCCCATGACGATGCCGCGCTTGTGGTCCTGCAGGGCGCCGGCCACGATTTCGCTGGCCGAGGCCGAGCCTTCGTTCACCAGCACCACCAGCGGCACGGTCTTCAGCGCGGCCGGCAGGCTGCGCAGTGGGTCGCTGCCCGAACGACGCTGGTAGTACTCCGGCGCCGCCTTGTAGACCGACTTGCTTTCCGCCAGCTGGCCGTCGGTGGTGACCACCGTGACGTTCTCGGGCAGGAAGGCCGAAGACACCGCCACCGCCGCGTCGAGCAGGCCGCCCGGGTCGTTGCGCAGGTCGAGCACCAGGCCCTTGAGGTTCGGGTCTTCCTTGTACATCTCGTCGATCTTCTTGACGAAGTCGTCGACGGTGCGTTCCTGGAACTGCGACAGGCGGATCCAGCCGTAGCCGGGTTCGATGATCTTGCCGCGCACCGACTGCGTGCGAATTTCCTCGCGCGTGATCGTGACCGGGAAGGTGCGGCTCTCGTCCTTGCGGAAGATGGTCAGCAGCACCTTGGTGTTGGCTTCGCCGCGCATGCGCTTGACCGCTTCGTTCAGCGACAGGCCGCGCACGGCGGTGTCGTCGATCTTGGTGATCAGGTCATTGGGCTTCAGGCCGGCGCGAAAGGCCGGGGAGCCTTCGATGGGCGAGACGACCTTGATGAGGCCGTCTTCCTGCGAAATCTCGATGCCCACGCCGACGAAACGGCCGGTGGTGCCCTCGCGGAATTCCTTGAAGGACTTCTTGTCGAAGTACTGGGAATGCGGGTCGAGCCCGGCGACCATGCCCGAAATGGCGTCGGAGATGAGCTTTTTCTCGTCGACCGGCTCGACGTAGTCGCTCTTGACCATGCCGAAGACGGCAGCAAGCTGCTGCAATTCCTCGAGCGGCAGTGGCGCAAGCGAACCGCGTGCGACTGTCTGCAACGAGACGGTGGTCAGGACGCCTGCAACGGCGCCGGCGGCGACCCAGCCGGTGATCTTCAGTTTCTGGCCCATCATGAGTGGTTGTCCTTGTCGGCGGCTGTCAAACCAATATACACAGCTTGGAAGCAAATTGCCTGCCGGGGTTCCACGAATGGGCCGGCAGAAGAGGGTTTCTTCAGCCTTTGCCCTGCGAGGCCACCGCGGCGGCGGCTTTTTCGGCGGCGGCGGCATCGCCCAGGTAGTAGTGGCGCAGGGGCTTGAGGTCGTCGTCCAACTCGTACACCAGCGGAATGCCGTTCGGGATGTTCAGCCCGACGATCGCGTCGTCGGAGATGCCGTCCAGGTACTTCACGAGAGCGCGGATCGAGTTGCCGTGGGCCGCGACCACCAGCCGGCGGCCGGTGCGGATGGCCGGCGCCATCGATTCGTTCCAGAACGGCAGCACGCGGGCGACCGTGTCCTTCAGGCATTCGGTCAGCGGGATCTGCTCCTGCGCCAGCTTGGCGTAGCGCACGTCCGAGCGCTCGCTGCGCGGGTCGTCGGCTTCCAGCGGCGGCGGCGGGGTGCCGTAGCTGCGGCGCCAGACCAGCACCTGCTCGTCACCGTATTTCTTGGCGGTTTCGGCCTTGTTCAGGCCCTGCAGGCCGCCGTAGTGGCGCTCGTTCAGGCGCCAGGAATGCACCACAGGCAGCCAGGTGCGGTCGAGTTCGTCGAGCGTGTGCCACAGGGTGCGGGTGGCGCGCTTGAGCACGCTCGTGTAGGCCACGTCGAAGTCGTAGCCCTCGGCCTTGAGCAGCCGGCCGGCCTGCTTGGCCTGCTCCACGCCGGTTTCGGTCAGGTCGACGTCCGTCCAACCCGTGAAGCGGTTTTCGAGATTCCAGGTGGATTCGCCGTGACGGATCAATACCAGTTTGTGCATGTAGGAGGCCTTTGGCTGCGCTTGCGAAACCTCGCATTCTAAAATCCCCGGTTTGCCATTCAAGGAACCTCCGTGAAATTGATCGAATTCGTCACCGCGAACTGGATGCTGATCCTGATCGCGCTCAGCTCGGGTGCCATGCTGGCCTGGCCGCTGGTGCGGGGAGCGGGCGGCGGAACGCTCACCGCGCAGGGCGCCGTGCAGCTCATCAACCGCGAACGCGCCGTGCTGGTCGACGTGCGCGAGCCCGAGGAATTTGCCACCGGCCACATGATCGGCGCCAAGAACGTGCCCCTGAACCAGCTCGAAGAGAAGCTGACCGGCGCGGTCAAGAACAAGACCGTGCCGCTGCTGCTGGTCTGCGCCACCGGCGCCCGTGCCCAGCGCGGCGTGGCCATGGCCAAGAAGCTCGGTTACGAGCAGGCCCAAGCGGTCGCGGGCGGGCTCAAGGCCTGGAAAGACGCTAACCTGCCGGTTGAAAAAGCCTGAGTTTTCCCAAGGTAAAGAGCATGCAAGCAGTCAAGATGTACACCACCGCCGTTTGCCCCTACTGCACGCGTGCGAAGCAAATCCTCAAGGCCAAGGGCGTCGAGCAGATCGAAGAGATCCGCATCGACACCGACCCCCAGGCCCGCAACACCATGATGGAAATCACCCAGCGCCGCACGGTGCCGCAGATCTTCATCGGCGACACCCATGTGGGCGGCTGCGACGACCTGATGGCCCTGGACGGCCGCGGCGGCCTCGTGCCCCTGCTGCAGGGCGCCTGAAACAGAAAGCAACCGGCGCCGCGAAAAGCGGCCCGGCCGTCGGGCGATAATCGTTCGCTCATTCATCTGCAGCCCGCTGCGGGAACCTCTCCCCGGCGGGCATTGTTTTGATCCTCGAAAGTTCAGCCATGGCCGACCAGCAAGCCCAAGATCCCGTGTTCCAGATCCAGCGCGTCTACCTCAAGGACCTGTCGCTCGAACAACCCAATTCGCCCGCCATCCTGCTGGAGCAGGAGCAGCCCACCGTCGACATCCAGCTCGGCGTGGACGCTCAGCCCGTGGCCGAAGGCATCTTCGAGATCACCGTGTCGGCCACTGTGCAGACCAAGATCGGCGACAAGACCGTGTTCCTGGTCGAAGCCAAGCAAGCCGGCATCTTCGAGATCCGCCACCTGCCCGAAGAGCAGATGGGCGCCATCCTGGGCATCGCCTGCCCGCAGATCGTGTACCCGTACCTGCGCGGCAACGTGGCCGACGTGATCCAGCGCGGCGGCTTCCCGCCCGTGCACCTCGCCGAAATCAACTTCCAGGCGATGTACGAGCAGCAGCAGGCACAGGCCGCCGGCCAGGCCGCGCCCACCCTCGCACAGTAAACCGGCACGACGCCGCCAACGCCGATGAAGATCTGCGTTCATGGCGCCGGTGCCTGGGGCACGGCTGTCGCGGTCAACGCGGCGGCCCGCCACGAGGTCACGCTCTGGGCCCGCGACGCGGGCCAGGCCGACGCCATGTCGCCGCGCGTGAAAACACCCGCTACCTGCCCGGGCTGGCCCTGCCAGCCTCGCTCGCCGTGCGCGCGGGCGAAATCGGCCAGGCCCAGGCCGGTGCCGACCTCGTCATCGTGGCCACCCCCATGGCCGCCCTGCGCGAACAGCTCATGGCCCTGCGCGGCACGAGCGCGCAAGTGGCGTGGCTGTGCAAGGGCGTCGAGCCCGCGCTCGACACCTCCCCCGCATCCTTCGGCCTGCTCGCCCACGAAATCTGGGCGCAGGTCGCGCCCGAGCTGAAGGGCGGCGTGCTCAGCGGCCCCAGCTTCGCGCAGGAAGTCGCCGAAGGGCGGCCGACCGCGCTGGTGGCCGCCAGCCCGCACGCCACCGTGCGCGACGCGCTGGTCGAGGCTTTCCACGGACCGGCGCTGCGCGTCTATGCCAACGAGGACATCGTGGGCGTGGAAGTGGGCGGCGCGGTCAAGAACGTGCTGGCCATCGCCACCGGACTGTGCGACGGCCTGGCGCTCGGGCTCAATGCCCGCGCGGCGCTGATCACGCGCGGCCTGGCTGAAATGACACGCTTCGGCCTGGCGCTGGGCGCTCGCGCCGAGACCTTCATGGGCCTTTCCGGCCTGGGCGACCTGGTGCTGACCGCCACCGGCGACCTGTCGCGCAACCGAAAGGTCGGCCTGCTGCTGGCCCAGGGCCGTACGCTGGCGCAGGCCGTGGCGTCGCTGGGCCATGTGGCCGAAGGCGTGTACTGCGCCCGCACCGTGGTGCAGCGTGCGCGCGGCCTGGGCATCGAAATGCCGATCGCCGAAGGCGTGGTTGCGCTGCTCGACGGCCGCGTGAGCCCGCAGGACGCCGTGGCCGCCCTGACCGGCCGCGACCCGGTGCCGGAATCCGTCGTGGCGCCCGGTGCTGGCGCAACCTCGCCCCGTCACCCCTCTTAAAAACGAAAAGACAAAGAGCCATGAGCCTTCGCTTTGATTTTTCAGCGTCGGCCGTGGCCGCGCTGGCCCTGTCGGACGCCACCCGTGCCCTGCAGGAAGACGTTGCCGACGGCGACCTCACCGCATCGCTGGTCGACCCGGCCCGCACCGCCCGTGCCCGCGTGCTGGCGCGCGAATCCGCCGTGGTGTGCGGCGCGCCCTGGGTCGAGGCCACGCTGCGGCAGCTCGACCCCGCGGTGCGCATCCATTGGCTCTGCGCCGAAGGCGAGCGTTGCGCCGCCGACCAGACCGTGCTCGAGATCGAAGGCGCCGCCCGCGCGCTGCTGACGGCCGAGCGCACCGCGCTCAACTTCCTGCAGCTGCTGAGCGCGGTCGCCACCAAGACCGCCCTGTATGCCGACGCCGTGCGCGGCACCCGCGCGCGCATCGTCGACACGCGCAAGACCATTCCGGGGCTGCGCCTGGCGCAGAAGTACGCCGTGCGCACCGGCGGCGGCCTGAACCACCGCATCGGGCTGTACGACGCGGTGCTCATCAAGGAAAACCACATTGCCGCGGCCGGTGGCGTGGCGGCCGCGCTGCGCGCCGTGGCGCCGGTGGCCTCGCAAGCCGCTTTCGTCGAGGTCGAGGTCGAAACGCTGGCCCAACTGCACGAAGCGCTGGAAGCCGGCGCGCGCATGGTGCTGCTCGACAACATGGACCTGGCCACGCTGCGCGAAGCCGTTCGCATCAACGACGCCGTGGGCGACGACCGCAAGGCCGTCCTCGAAATCTCGGGCGGGGTCACGCTCGACGGCCTGCGGGCCCTGGCCGAGACCGGTGTCGACCGTATTTCGGTTGGCGCGTTGACCAAAGACGTGAAGGCCATCGATTACTCGATGCGGTTCCTGTAAAAAAACCAATCTCCCCATGACGACCGCTTCCGTCATCGACGTCGACTACGAGCAGCCCACCGAATCGGCCGGCGCCGTTTGCGACACGCGCCACGCCTGGGCCCGCGTGCCGCCCGAGCCTTCCCCCGACGAACGCATCGCACTGAAGGCGCGCATTCGCCGCCTGCTGCGCGAGCGCAACGCCGTGATGGTGTCGCACTTCTACGTGCACCCCGACCTGCAGGACCTGGCCGAGGAAACCGGCGGCATCGTGAGCGATTCGCTCGAAATGGCGCGTTTCGGCCGCGACCACGCCGCGCAGACGCTGGTGGTGTCGGGCGTGCGCTTCATGGGCGAGACCTCGAAGATCCTGTCGCCCGAAAAGCGCGTGCTGATGCCCGACCTCGATGCGAACTGCTCGCTCGACCTGGGTTGCCCGGTGGAACAGTTCAGCGCCTTCTGCGACCAGCACCCCGACCGCACGGTGGTGGTCTACGCCAACACCAGCGCGGCCGTGAAGGCGCGCGCCGACTGGCTCGTCACCTCGAGCTGCGCGCTCGACGTGGTGGGCGCGCTGCACGCGGCCGGGCAAAAGATTCTCTGGGGCCCGACCGCCACTTGGGCGACTACATCCAGCGCCAGACCGGCGCCGACATGGTCAGCTGGAACGGCGCCTGCATCGTGCATGACGAGTTCAAGGCGCTGGAGCTCGAACTGCTCATGAAGGAGCATCCGAAGGCCAAGGTGCTGGTGCACCCGGAGTCGCCGGCGGATGTGATCGCGCTGGCGGACGCGGTGGGCTCCACCTCGGCCATCCTGAACGCCGCGCGGGGCATGGACGCGAGCGAATTCATCGTCGCGACCGACACCGGCATGCTGCACAAGCTGCGCACGCTGAACCCCGGCAAGACCTTCATCGAGGCGCCGACCGCCGGCAACGGCGGCACTTGCAAGAGCTGCGCGCATTGCCCGTGGATGGCGATGAACGGGCTGGTGGAGCTGGCGAACGCGCTGGAAACGGGCGCGGGAGAGATCCATGTCGACCCGGCGCTGGGTGTGCGGGCGCGGGTGCCGATCGACCGGATGCTGGCGTTCACGGCGGGGTTGAAGAATGGGCAGGCGCCTGGGAGCCTGGTGGCGGGCATCGGCGCGGCCTGAACCGTTTTGCTCCTTCCCCCTCTGGGGGAAGGCTGGGATGGGGGCAGGCAGAGCATGCCCAGTGGAAACACCGCTGGCCCCCACCCCGACCCTCCCCCGGAAGGGAGGGAGAAATGCCTAGAACTCCACCGTGCAGCTGTCGCCCAACGCCTCGCGCCACACCTTCACGCGCGCCAATGAAGCCCGCAGATCCGGCAGCGCCTGCGCAATGAACACGCACAAATTCTCCAGCGTCGGCGGATGCAGCCCCGGCACGTCGTCCAGCAGATGATGGTCGAGCTGCTCGCGCACATCTTCCAGCCGCCGCCGCAGCAACCCCAGGTCGATCACCATCCCCGTCACCGGGTCGCGCTCCCCTGCCAGCCACACCTCGGCGTGGTACGTGTGGCCGTGGATACGGCGGCTGCCTTCGACTTCGATCTCGCGCTTCAGCGTGTGGGCGGCGTCGAAGAAAAAGCGTTGGCTGATGGTGAATCGCATCGTCAAAAAACTCGGGGGAAAAGGGCGGCCGCTTCAGCGGATGCCGGTGATCTTGTGCGTCTGCACGCTCAGGCGCCAGACCGGTTGCTTCATGCATTCGGCAATGCACAGCTCGGTGTTCGCGAGCCGGTCGGGCCCGTCCATCGGCTGCAGGAAGCGGTGCGTGAACTCGCCCGTGCGCGCCATCGTGTCCAGGTCGAATTCGGTCTGCGGCCACACCAGCTTCAGCTCCTGGCCGCGCTGCTGTACCCACGGGGCGCCGGCCTTGGGGCTGATGCACAGCCAGTCGATGCCCTCGGGCGCCTCGACCGTGCCGTTGCTTTCCACGGCGATGCGAAAGCGCCGCGCATGCAGCGCGTCGACCAGCGCCGCGTCCACCTGCAGCAGTGGCTCGCCGCCGGTCAGCACCACCAGCCGGTGGTCGGCGTCGCCGGCCGGCCATTGCGCGGCGATGGTGTCGGCCAGCAGGTCGGCGGTTTTGAACTTGCCGCCCAGCGTGCCGTCGGTGCCCACGAAATCGGTGTCGCAGAAACGGCAGACGGCGGTGTCGCGGTCGCTCTCGCGGCCGCTCCACAGGTTGCACCCGGCAAAGCGGCAGAACACGGCCGGCATGCCGGCCTGGCCGCCTTCGCCCTGCAGGGTGTAGAAGATTTCCTTGACGCTGTAGCTCATAAGGCGGGAAGAGCCTCGATCTCCAGGTTGTCGATCAGCCGCGTGTTGCCCAGGCGCGCGGCGGCCAGCGCCACGAGCGGTTCCCCGGCTTCAGGGGCCTGCAGGTCGGAGCGCCGACGCAGCACCAGGTAGTCCGGTTGCCAGCCGCGCTGCGCCAACGACTGCATGGCCCGCGCTTCGATCGCGGCCAGGTCGCGCTCGCCCGCGCGCACCGCCTCGGCCATGGCCTTGAGCGCCTTCGACAACTGCACCGCCTCGGCGCGCTCGTCCTTGCTCAGGTAGCCGTTGCGCGACGACAGCGCCAGCCCGTCGTCGGCGCGGAAGGTCTCGCCGCCCACGATCTCGACGGGCAGCGCGAACTGCCGCACCATGTGGCGGATCATCATCAGCTGCTGGTAGTCCTTCTTGCCGAACACGGCTACGCGCGGCTGCACGCATTGAAAGAGCTTCATCACCACCGTGCACACGCCGATGAAGAAGCCGGGCCGGAAGTGCCCTTCGAGAATGTCCGCCAGCGCCGGGTCGGGGTGTACCTTGCAGGTCTGGGGCTCGGGGTAGAGCACCTTCTCGGTGGGCGCGAACAGCACGTCGCAGCCGGCCGCGCGCAGCTTCTCGCAGTCGCTGTCCCAGGTGCGCGGGTAGGTGTCGAAGTCTTCGTGCGGCAGGAACTGCAGCCGATTCACGAAGATGCTGGCCACCGTGGCGTCGCCCAGCGGCTTGGCCTGCTTCATGAGCGCGATGTGGCCGTCGTGCAGGTTGCCCATGGTGGGCACGAAGGCGGGGCGCTTGCTGGCCGACAGGCGGCCGCGCAGTTCTTCGATGGTGTGTGCGATGTACATGGGAGCGGGTTCCTTTGTGTCTTTACCAGGCGTGGAGCCGGTCGTCGGGAAAGCTGCCGTCCTTGACGGCCTGCACATAGGCCTTCAGCGCGGGCAGCACGCCCGGCGCGTCGGCCATGAAATTGCGCACGAACTTCGGCATCTTCCCGAGGTTGATGCCCAGCATGTCGTGCAACACCAGCACCTGGCCGGCGGTGGCCTTGCCGGCGCCGATGCCGATGGTGGCGCAGTGCGCGAGTTCGGCCGTGAGTTCGGCGGCCAGCGCGGCCGGCACCATCTCCAGCACCAGCATGGCGGCGCCCGCGTCCTGCAGCGCATGGGCCTGCTGCTTGAGCAACGCACCGGCGCTGTCGCCCTTGCCCTGCACGCGGTAGCCGCCCAGCGCATGCACCGTCTGTGGCGTCAGGCCCAGGTGGGCGCACACGGGAATGCCGCGCTCGACCAGGAAGCGCACCGTCTCGGTGGTCCAGCCGCCGCCTTCGAGCTTGACCATGTGCGCGCCGGCCTGCATCAGCACCGTGGCGCTGGCGAGCGCCTGCTCGCGCGATGCCTGGTAGCTGCCGAAGGGCAGGTCGGCAATCAGCCAGGCCGTGCCCTGCACGCGGCGCAGGCCGCGCGAGACGCTGTCGGTGTGATAGCGCATGGCCTCCAGGCTCACGCCCACCGTGCTGTTCAGGCCCTGGCAGACCATGCCGAGCGAATCGCCGACCAACAGGCAGTCGATGCCCGCCGCGTCGGCCATGGCCGCGAAGGTGGCGTCATAGGCCGTGAGCATCGCGATCTTCTCGCCGCGCGCGTGCATGTCGGCCAGGCGCGGCAGGCTCACGGGCTTGCGCGCCGCGGGCTGCGATGCCGGCGGCAGCGTGCCGTAGGGCGAGGCCGAGGGTGTTTCGGTGGACGGGGTGGAGGTGTTCGACATGGTTGGGTTTCTCCCTGCGGGCGTCGGTGGCCGGGCATCCTTGAGTGAAGACAACGAGACGGGTGGGGCGGGTCAGTCGACCGGCGGCACCAGCACCGTGGGTGCGGTGGGCTCGGCGAGCGAAGGGTAATCGCGGCTGAAATGCAGGCCACGGCTTTCGTGGCGGGCCTGCGCGGAACGCACGATCAGCTCGGCCACCTGCACCAGGTTGCGCAGTTCGAGCAGGTCGCGCGTGACGTGGAAGTTCGCGTAGACTCGTGGATCTCGGCCTGCAGCAGCGCGATGCGGTGGCTCGCGCGCTCCAGGCGCTTGTTGGTGCGCACGATGCCGACGTAGTCCCACATGAAGCGGCGCAGCTCGTCCCAGTTGTGCGAGATGACCACGGCTTCGTCGGCGTCGGTGACGCGGCTGTCGTCCCAGGCGGGTAGCTCGGCGCGCTCGCGCACGGGCGCCTCGAGGATGGCGCCGGCGGCCGCGCGCGCGAACACCATGCACTCGACCAGCGAGTTGCTGGCCAGCCGGTTGGCGCCGTGCAGGCCGGTGCAGGCGGTCTCGCCGATGGCGTACAGGCCGGGGATGTCGGTGCGCCCGCGCAGGTCGCTGAGCACGCCGCCGCAGGTGTAGTGCGCGGCCGGCACCACGGGAATGGGCTCGCGCGTGATGTCGATGCCCAGCTCCGCGCAGCGCGCGAGGATGTTGGGGAAGTGTTCCTTGAGGAACGCCGCCGGCTGGTGCGAGATGTCGAGGTACACGCAATCGAGCCCGTGCTTCTTCATCTCGAAGTCGATGGCGCGGGCCACCACGTCGCGCGGCGCGAGTTCGGCGCGCTCGTCGTGCTTCGGCATGAAGCGCGTGCCGTCGGGCAATTTCAGCAGCCCGCCTTCGCCGCGCACCGCCTCGCTGATCAGGAACGACTTGGCGTGCGGGTGGTACAGGCAGGTCGGGTGGAACTGGATGAACTCCATGTTCGACACCCGGCAGCCCGCGCGCCACGCGGCGGCAATGCCGTCGCCGGTGGCCGTGTCGGGGTTGGTCGTGTACAGGTAGACCTTGCCCGCGCCGCCCGTCGCCAGGATGGTGTGCGGCGCACGAAAGGCCAGTACCTCGTCGGTCTCGTCGTCGAGCGCGTACAGGCCCAGGCAGGCTGGGTCTGGCTGGCCGAGCTTGCGGGCGGTGATCAGGTCGACCAGCGTGTGGTGCTCGAACAGCGTGATGTTCGGCGTGCGGCGCACGCGCTCGATCAGCACCTGCTGCACGGCCGCGCCGGTGGCGTCGGTCACGTGCACGATGCGGCGCTGGCTGTGGCCGCCTTCGCGCGTCAGGTGCAGGTCGCCATCTTCTTCGGAGAAGGGCACGCCCAGCTCGCGCAGCCAGCCGATGGCCTCGGGCGCATGCTCGACCACGAAGCGCGTGGCCTCGGGGTCGCACAGGCCGGCGCCGGCCACCAGCGTGTCTTCGACGTGGGCGTCGAAGCTGTCGCCCGCCGCCAGCACCGCCGCGATGCCGCCCTGCGCCCAGGCGCTGGAGCCGTCGTTCAGCGCGCGCTTGGTCAGCACGGCCACGCGGTGCGTGGGGGCCAGGTGCAACGCGGCCGACAGGCCGGCCAGGCCGCTGCCGACGATCAGTACATCGAAGTCACGCACGGCGGAGTTCACAAGGCGGCAATCGGTGGGGTCAGGCCGGCGAGTAGGCCAGCCGGACGTAGATGGGGGCAAAGGCCTCGGCCTGCGTGATGTCGATCAGCGTTTCCTTCGCGAGCTCGAGCATCGCGATGAAAGTGACGATCAGCACCGGCGCGCCGCGCGACACGTCGAACAGCTTTTCGAACTCCACGAAGCGCTGCCCCTGCAGGTGGCGCAGCACGATGCTCATGTGCTCGCGCACGTTGAGCTCCTCGCGCGAGATCTTGTGGTGCTGCACGAGCTTGGCGCGCTTCATGATGTCGGCCCAGGCGTCGCGCAGCTCGGCCACGTCGACGTCGGGAAAGCGCGGCTTGAGCGACTGCTCGATGTAGACCTGCCCCTTCCAGAAGTCGCGGCCGTAGGTCGGCATGGCGCTGATGGCGGCGGCCTGCAGCTTGGTCTGCTCGTACTCGAGCAGGCGGCGCACGAGTTCGGCGCGCGGGTCTTCGGCCTCTTCGCCGTCGGCCACCTTCTTGGGCGGCAGCAGCATGCGCGACTTGATCTCGATCAGCATCGCGGCCATGAGCAGATACTCGGCCGCCAGTTCGAGGTTGGTCTGGCGGATCTCGTCGACGTAGCTCAGGTATTGCCGCGTGAGCCCCGCCATCGGGATGTCGAGGATGTTGAAGTTCTGCTTGCGGATCAGGTAGAGCAGCAAGTCCAGCGGGCCTTCGAAGGCCTCGAGGAACACCTGCAACGCCTCGGGCGGGATGTACAGGTCTTTCGGCATCGCGAACAGCGGCTCGCCATAGAGCCTCGCGAGCGCGACCTGGTCGACCACGTCGGGCATGTCGACCACGAGCGTGCCGTTGTCCTCGTCTCCGTTCATTGGCAGGTCGCTATGCTTTTAATAGCGACCGGCGCAATGCGGACGGGCGTGTGCTGCCAATTCGGCATCAACGAAATTACTTGGATTGCGTCTGGTAGACGTAGGGCTGCATCGGGATGCGGGCTTCGCTGTATTCCTCGAGCAGGCTGCGGTCGAGGTGCTTGTCCCAGAGGAGGGCGCGGCCGGCGCGCTGTTCGGCTTCCAGCGTCGGCTTCTTTTCCTTCATCTCCTCGATGAAGTTGGTGATCTCTGAAGAGTAGTGGGGGCGGCGGAAGATGGACATAGACTGGACCTTTATGGCGCGAATTTTACCGGGGACGGCATGAAGCATCGGCAAGGGTGGCAGATCGGCATGGCAACGGTGTTGCTGGCGACCCTGTTGGGGCTCGCGGGCTGCGATACGAAGAACATCAGCGAGCTCGAGGAAGGCGTCTCCACCGAGGCCGACGTGCGCGCCCGTTTCGGCGAGCCCGAGAACATCTGGGACGCCCCGGCCCGGGGGCGCATCTTCGAATACAACCGCCAGCCGGCGGGCCAGAAGAACTACATGATCACCATCGGCGCGGACGGCAAGATGAGCGCGCTGCGCCAGGTGCTGACGCCCGAGAACTTCGCCAGGGTGCAGCCCGGCATGATGATGGAAGACCTGCGCAAGCTGCTTGGCAAGCCCGCCAAGGTCACGCCCTATGCGCTCAAGCGCGAGACCGAATGGGAGTGGCGCTGGGTGCAGCCGCCGAATTCGTCGATGGTGTTCACCGCCACGCTGAACGACGACCAGCGCGTGGTGCGCAGCGGCTCGTCGCCCGACCGGGGCACCGAGGCGCCGTAGTCTTCAGGCGCCGTACCCCGCGTCGGACCGGCCCGCCGCCAGTTCCTCCGCAAAGCCCGAGCGCTCGATCAGTTCGCGCGGCTGCGGTTGCAGCGACTCCACGCGCAGCAGCCCGCCGCGCGCCAGCACCGCGCGGTGCAATTGCCGCAGCGCGTCGATGCCGGCGGCGTCCAGGTAGATCAGGTGCGTGGCGTCGAGCACCACCGTCATGCCGCGCGGCGCGCGCTCGGCGGCGTTCACCGCCTCGTCGAGCTTGGCCGCCGCGCCGAAGAACAACGCGCCGTAGATGCGGTACGTCAGCACCGGCGGCTGCAGCGTCACCAGCTCCAGGCTGAACAGGCCGCTCATGCGCCGCAGGAACAGCACGCAGGCTAGCACGAGGCCCGCCTGCATCGCCACCGTCAGGTCGAACACCACGGTGAGGAAGAAAGTGCCGAGCATCAGCAGCCGGTAATGGCGGCCCAGCTGCCGCAGTTGGGTGGGCATGAACTCGCGCCACTCGCCCATGTTCAGCGCCACGAACACCAGAATGCCCGCCAGCACCGCGAGCGGCACGTGGCGTGCGAGCGGCGCGGCCAGCAGCACCACGAGCAACAGCGTCAGCGCATGCACGATGCCCGCGATGGGCGAGGTGCCGCCCGAGCGGATGTTGGCGACCGTGCGCGCGATGGTGCCCGCGGCCGGCATGCCGCCGAAGAAGGGCACGACCACGTTCGCGATGCCCTGCGCCATCAGCTCCTGGTTCGGGTCGTGCCGGGGCTGTCCGCTGACCTGGTCCGACACGCGCGCGCACAGCAGCGACTCGATGGCGCCGAGCAGCGCGAGGGTCAGCGTCGGGGCCACGAGCTGCTTCACCGTTTCCCAGGAAAAGTCGGGCAGCGCGAAGGCCGGCCCGCCTTCGGAAAAACCGCCGAAGCGCGTGCCGATGGTCTCGACCGGCAACGCCAGGCTCCACGACAACAGCGTGAGCGTGACCAGCGCGACGACGGGGCCCGGCGTGCGCGCGGCCATCTGCACGGCCCGCGTGCGCGCCACGCGCCCGCCGACGCGCAGCACCGCGGCGCCGACTCTCGACTCGGCGCGCAGCAGCCGCGGCCACAGCAGCAGGCCGGCCACGCATGCAACGCCGAGCACGAACGCGTACGGGTTGAAGGTGTCGATCCGCAGCGCCATCGCGTGCAGCTGCAAGAACGCGTCGGCCGGCATCTTCGCGACCGCCAGGCCCAGCAGGTCTTTCAGCTGCGACAACAGGATCAGCACCGCGATGCCGGTGGTGAAGCCCACCACGATCGACATCGGCACGAAGCGCACCAGCCGCCCCAGCCCGAACAGTCCCGCCATGAACAGCAGCACGCCCGCACAGGCCGTGGAGATCAGCAGGTTGGCCACGCCATAGCGCTCGACGATGCCGTAGGCGATCACGATGAACACGGCCGCCGGCCCGCCGACCTGCACCGCCGAGCCGCCCAGCAGCGAGATCAGGAAGCCCGCGACGATCGCCGTCCAGATGCCGGCCTCGGGCCTGAGCCCCGACGCGATGGCGAAGGCCATGGCCAGCGGCAGCGCCACGATGCCGACCATCGCGCCCGCGCCCAGGTCCTTGAAGAAACGTTCGCGGTCGTAGCCCGCAAGGGCCTCCATCAGGCGGGGACGGAAGCGGGTGAGGTTCGACGGCAAATGCATGGGCCGTGCATTGTCCACCGCCCCCGCGGCGCGGGGCTATCGGCGCGCCGGGTCGCCGCTGTCTTGCGCGGCCTGTTCGTCGAAGCGCCGCTGCAGCAGGTCCATGGCCGCGGCGGCCAGCATGCGCAGCTCGTCGAGCTTGCCTGGCGGCAACCGCCGGGGCGCGAAGTCGTAGGCGCACAGCGTGCCGACCGTCTGCCCGTTCAGCACCAGCCGGCTCGCGGCGTAGAAGCGCACATGCGGCGGGCCCTTCACCAGCGGGTGGTCCGCGAAGGCGGGGTGCAGCGCCGCGTCTTCCGCCACCAGGAAGTCTTCGTCGGTGCGAAAGAAGACTTCGCAGAACGAGGTCGCAGCGGGCGATTCGGTCATGGGCAGGCCGACGCAGGACAGGAACCAGTCGCGCTGCTCGTCGAGCAGATTCACCATCGACACCGGCACGCCGAAGCTGTGCGAGAGGGTCCGCGTGAGGTCGTCGAACACACGCTGCGGCGACGTGTCCAGAAGGGCGAGGCGGCGCAGCAGGGCCAGCCGCTGGGGTGAATTGCGCATGCAACGAGTATTGACGAAGCGGCACCCCCCAACGCCGCGCGGCAACAGGGGATTTCTCCCGATGCGAACTTTTGCCCGACTTATCCGGAACAAAGGATCCAGATACATTTTTGACACTAATTGACATTTAGACACCACCATTACCGAGGGCGTCCGATGCACATCCTGCTTGTCGCAAGCGCGTTCAACAGCCTGACGCAACGGGTTCTCGCCGAACTCCAGGACCGTGGCCACACGGTCGGCGTGGAGCTGGCCCTCGGCAATGACGACGCGTTGCGCGAGGCCGTGCGGCGGCACGCACCCGGGCTGATCGTGGCGCCCATGCTCACCACCGCGATCCCCGAGGATGTCTGGCGCGCCCACACCTGCCTGATCGTGCACCCCGGACCGCCGGGCGACCGTGGCCCTTCGTCGCTCGACTGGACGCTGCAGGGCGGCACTGAAAGCTGGGGCGTCACGGTGCTCGAGGCCGTGGCCGAGATGGACGCGGGCGACGTCTGGGCGTGGTCGCCGCTCAAGGTGCCGGCGCTGGCGGGCAAGAGCGATCTCTACCGGGGCGAGGTGGCCGACGCCGCCGTCGACGCGGTGCTGCTCGCGGTGGAGCGCTTCGCCTCGGGCAGGCACAGGCCGCAGCGGCAGAAGTCCGAAGACCTCGCCGCCGGCTGGCGCCCGTTCATGAAGCAGGCCCAGCGGCGCATCGACTGGCAGGCGGACACGACCGCGTCGGTGCTGCGCCAGTTGCGCGCCGCCGATTCGCAGCCCGGCGTGCTGGGCGACCTGCTCGGCGCGCAGTGGTATTTGCACGGCGGCCATCCCGAGGACGAACTGCGCGGCGCGCCCGGCGAACTGATCGCCACGCGCGCCGGCGCCATCTGCCGCGCCACGGTCGACGGCGCGGTGTGGATCCCGCAGTTGCGGCCCTGGCGCGCGCCCGGCTCGGGCCAGCCCAGCTACAAGCTGCCGGCCGCCCAGGCGCTCGGCGCGCTGCTGCCGCCCGGGGTGCCCGAGGTGCCCGTGCCGCTGCAACTGCCGGCCGGCCGGCGCACCTGGACCGACATCCGCTACAGCGAGCACGGCGGGACTGGCGGCACCGGCGGCGTGGGCGTGCTGAACTTCTCTTTCCCCGGCGGCGCGATGAGCACCGTGCAGTGCCGCCGCCTGCTGGAGGCCTACCGCTTCGCCTGCACGCGGCCGACCTCGGTGCTGGTGCTGGGCGGCGTGCGCGACTTCTTCTCGAACGGCATCCACCTTAACGTGATCGAGGCGGCCGCGAGCCCGGCCGAGGAATCGTGGGCCAACATCAACGCCATGAACGACCTCGTCCACGCGGTGCTCACCACCACCGACCGGCTCACGGTGTCGGCGCTGGGCGGCAACGCGGCAGCGGGCGGCGTGATGCTCGCGCTGGCGGCCGACGAAGTGTGGTGCCGCGACGGCGCGGTGCTCAACCCGCACTACACGCTGATGGGCCTGTACGGCTCCGAATACTGGACCTACACGCTGCCGCGCCGCGTGGGCGAAGCCGAGGCGCAAAGGCTCACGCAAGCGGCGCTGCCGGTGAGCGCGAAGCGCGCGGTCGCGCTCGGCATGGCGCAGCGCGTGCTGCAGGCCGCGCCCGAGGAGCTGGGAGACGAGGTGTTGCGGCTGGCGATGCAACTGGCAGCATCGCCGGACCTGGCCGCGCGCATCGCGAAGAAGAAGGCGACGCGCGCCGCGCACGAGGCCGTCAAGCCGCTGCAGCAGTACCGCGACGAGGAGCTGGCCCACATGCGCCGCAATTTCTTCGACCCGGCCGAGCCGCATGCCGCGCTGCGCTCGTCCTTCGTGCGGAAAAAAAGGCGCCGCACACGCCGCCGCACGTGGCCCGGTTGGGCCTGGCGGACTGAAGCCGTCTCCCGCGCTTTTTATTTATTTGCTGTCGGGAATCACCGCGTCGGCCGTCGCGCCCACGGCCTTGCCGGCGATGCGCGCGGTGCCGATGGCCGCATCGGCCGCCAGCCCCACCGCGCCCACACCCACGCTGACAGCGGTGTCGGCCACCGCCACCACCGCACAGCCGCTCAGCAGGGCCGAGAGCAACACCAGCAGAAGGGCGCGATGCAGCAGCGTGGTCGTCATGGTGCAGTCCTTGGCGTGGTGGATCAGCGAACGCGCATGCCCGGCGTCGCGCCCGGCCACGGTTCCAGCACGTGGATGCCGGGGTGGGCCTTTTCGTCGCCGTGGCTCGCGGCCAGCACCATGCCTTCGCTGACGCCGAACTTCATCTTGCGCGGCGCGAGGTTGGCGACCAGCACCGTGAGCTTGCCCACGAGCTGCTCGGGCTGGTAGGCCGAGGCGATGCCGCTGAACACGTTGCGCGTCTTTCCCTCGCCCGCGTCGAGCGTCAGGCGCAGCAGCTTGGTCGAGCCCTCGACCTTCTCGCAGGCCACGATCTTCGCGATGCGCAGGTCGATCTTCGCGAAGTCGTCGATGGTGATGGTGGGCGCGATGGCCTCGCCGCCCGGCAGCGCCTGGGCTTCGGCGGCGGCGGGGGCTGCGGCAGCCGGCTCGGGCGCGTCGAACAGCTTGTCGACCTGCTTGGGGTCGGCGCGCTGCATCAGGTGCTTGTAGTCGCCGATGGCGTGGCCCACGGGCAGCGGCTGCGCCGCGTCGCCCCAGACCAGCGGCGAGATCTTCAGGAAGGCCTCGACGTTCAGCGCCAGCGCCGGCAGCACCGGCTTCAGGTACAGCGTGAGCAGGCGGAAGGCCTCGATGCACACGGTGCACACGTCGTGCAGCCGCGCCTCGGCGCCTTCCTTCTTGGCCAGTTCCCAGGGCTTGTTCTGGTCGACGTACTCGTTCACCTTGTCGGCCAGCGCCATCACCTCGCGCAGCGCGCGGGCGTAGTCGCGCCCGTCGTACAGCGAATGGATCTGGCCGGCCGCGTCGCGCAGCGCGAACAGCAGCGCGTCGCCGTCGGCCGACACCTCGCCCAGCTGGCCGCCGAAGCGCTTGCCGATGAAGCCCGCCGCGCGGCTGGCGATGTTGATGTACTTGCCCACGAGGTCGCTGTTCACGCGCGCCACGAAGTCCTCGGGGTTGAAGTCGATGTCTTCGTTGCGGCCGTTGAGCTTGGCCGCGATGTAGTAGCGCAGCCACTCGGGGTCCAGCCCGATCGACAGGTACTTGAGCGGGTCGATGCCGGTGCCGCGGCTCTTGCTCATCTTCTCGCCGCTCACCGTGAGGTGGCCGTGCACGTACACCGCGTCGGGCGCTTGCGGCCGCTGAAGTGCAGCATGGCGGGCCAGAACAGGGTGTGGAAGGTGATGATGTCCTTGCCGATGAAGTGCACTTGCTCCAGGTCGGGGTCGGCCATGTACTCGGTGTACGAAATGCCGTCGCCGCCCAGTTCGATGCAGCGCTTGTCCAGCAGGTTCTTCAGCGACGCCAGGTAGCCCACGGGCGCGTCCAGCCACACGTAGAAGTACTTGCCCGGCGCATCGGGGATCTCGATGCCGAAGTAGGGCGCGTCGCGGCTGATGTCCCAGTCGCCCAGGCCGCCCTTGCCTTCGTCGTCCTTGTAGAGCCATTCGCGGATCTTGTTCTGCACCTCGCTCTGCACGTGGCCGGGGGCGGCCGTCCACTCCTTCAGGTAGGCCTCGCAGCGCGGGTCCGACAGCTTGAAGAAGAAGTGATCCGAACTGCGCAGCTCGGGCTTGGCGCCCGACAGGGCCGAGTAGGGGTTGATCAGCTCGGTGGGCGCGTACACGGCGCCGCACACCTCGCAGTTGTCGCCGTACTGGTCCTTCGAGTGGCAGTTGGGGCACTCGCCCTTGATGAAGCGGTCGGCCAGGAACATGCCCTTTTCAGGGTCGTAGAACTGCTCGACGCTCTTGGTGCTGATGAGCCCGTTGGCGCGCAGGTCGCGGTAGATGTCCTGCGCGAGCTGGTGGTTCTCGGGCGCATCGGTCGAGTGCCAGTTGTCGAAGGAGATGTAGTAGCCGTCCAGGTAGGGCTTGCGGCCCGCGGCGATCTCGGCCACGAAGGCCTGTGGCGTCACGCCGGCCTTGTCGGCCGCGATGGTGATGGCCGCGCCGTGCGCGTCGTCGGCGCACACGAAGTTGACCTCGGCGCCATTCATTCGCTGGTTCCGCACCCAGATGTCGGCCTGGATGTATTCCATCATGTGGCCGATATGGAACTTGCCGTTGGCGTACGGCAGGGCGGTGGTGACGAAGAGCTTGCGCGGGGCGGACATCGGGAAGGGCGCTTTCGGAGTGGCTGACGGGGAACCGGGCATTTTAGGTGGCCGCGTCCGCCCAGGGGTTTGATGGCAGCATCGACCCCATGCCGCACCACGTCGAACTTGCCAGCCATGTCGCGGGATTCGCCGCGTCTCCCCTCGCGCCCTGGGCCGACTTGCTCCCGTGGGAACTGCCGCCGCGCGCCCCCGAAATCGTCCGCCGGCTGCTGGCCGGGCTGCCGGCGGGCGACTACGCCATCGACGGCGAAGTGGCCATTCACCGCAGCGCCACGGTCGAGCCGGGCGCGGTGCTCAAGGGGCCGCTGATCCTGGGGCCGGGCTGTTTCGTGGCCGCCGGCGCGTACCTGCGCGGCGGCAACTGGGTCGACGCGCGCTGCAGCATCGGACCGGGCGTGGAGCTGAAATCGTCCTTCGTGTTCGCGGGCACGGCGCTCGCGCACTTCAACTTCGTCGGCGATTCGGTGCTGGGCGCGGGCGTCAACATGGAAGCGGGGAGCATCGTCTGCAACCACCGCAACGAGCGGGCGGACAAGCAGGTCTTCGTGCGCAGCGGGGAGGGCGGGGCGCTGCAGGGCACGGGTTGCGAGAAGTTCGGCGCGCTGGTGGGCGACGGCGTGCGCATCGGCGCGAATGCCGTGATCGCGCCGGGGCGCTGCTGGCGCCGGGCCGCGTCGTCGCCGCGCGGCGCTGGTGGACGAGGAACTGCCTGGCCGATAAAGTCGCGGCCACAAACCGGGAGGAAGAGGACCATGTCCGACGATCGCTTTGCCCCGCCGACCGCGGAAGTGTCGATGCCCGACGTCGCGCCGCCGGTGCCCGCCGCCATCCACAAGAAGATCCGCCTTGCCTGGAGCGCCGGCCTGGTGTCGGCGGCGGTGACGCTCATCTTTGTCCTGGTTGCGGTCTCGGGGACGAGCCTGCTCGGCTTTGGTCTTGCGCAACTGCTGGACGTTGCGGTGATCCTGGGGCTGTCCTTCGGCATCTACAAGAAGAGCCGGGTCTGCGCGGTGCTGATGTTGATCTACTTCGTCTATTCCAAGTTTCTGATGATGCGCAGCGGCGGCATCAGTGGCGGCAACGTGTTCACTTCGCTGCTCTTCCTTTATTTCTACGTGCAGGGGGTGATCGGCACCTTCGCGTACCACAAACACCTCAGGCAAGCAGTGCCTTGAGCACGGGGACGCCCGGCGCTGTCTCGCGCGCGACGTATGCTGCAGCCCCTGATACAGAAAGTGAGACGCAGCCGATGACCTCCACCCGCATTCCCGCAACCCTGATCCCCGGTGATGGCATCGGCCCCGAGATCGTCGATGCCACGCTGGCCGCGCTCGACGCGCTGAACGCGCCCTTCGAGTGGGACCGCCAGATCGCCGGCCTCGGCGGCGTGGTGGCCGCCGGCGACCCGCTGCCCCTGGCCACGCTGGACAGCATCCGCCGCACCCGCCTGGCGCTGAAGGGCCCGCTGGAAACGCCGTCGGGCGGCGGCTACCGCTCATCGAACGTGCGGCTGCGCGAAGAGTTCCAGCTGTACGCCAACCTGCGCCCCGCGCTCACCATCATTCCGGGCGGGCGCTTCGACAAGATCGACCTGGTGGTCGTGCGCGAGAACCTCGAGGGCCTGTACATCGGCCACGAGCACTACGTGCCGATCGACGGCGACCCGCATGCCGTGGCCATGGCCACCGGCATCAACACCCGCCAGGGCAGCCGCCGCCTGCTCGAATACGCCTTCGACACGGCCGTGGCCACGGGCCGCAAGAAGGTCACGCTGGTGCACAAGGCCAACATCATGAAGGCGCTCACGGGCATCTTCCTGGAGACCGGCCTGGACCTGTACGAGAAGAAGTACAAGGGCAAGTTCGAGCTCGACACGGTCATCATCGACGCCTGCGCGATGAAGCTGGTGCTCAACCCGTGGCAGTTCGACATGCTGGTCACGACCAACCTGTTCGGCGACATCCTGTCCGACCTGGTGGCGGGCCTGGTCGGCGGCCTGGGCATGGCGCCCGGCGCCAACATCGGCACCGACGCCGCGATCTTCGAGGCCGTGCACGGCTCCGCGCCCGACATCGCGGGCAAGGGCATCGCCAACCCGACCGCGCTGCTGCTGGCCGCCGCGCTGATGCTCGACCACGTCAAGCTGCCCGAACTGGGCACGCGCCTGCGCAAGGCCATCGACGAGACGCTGAACATCGACAAGGTGCGCACCGGCGACCTGGGCGGCACGGCGGGCACGGCGGCGTTCACGAAGGCGCTGGTCAGCCGCATCCACGGCGGTTGAGCGGCAGGGTGGGGCTCGCGGGCGCTGCATGAAGAGGCTTCTGCTGCTCCTGGGCGCCCTGCTGCTGTTCGCGAAGCTCGCGGCGGCCGCCGACCCGCGCTACACGGTGGTGAAGGTCGACCTTCGCACCGAGCGGCTCGCGCTGTTCCTGCGCGACGACGCGGGCGAGCCCTTCAAGCGCTTCGACCGGCTCGACGCATGGCTGAAGGCGCGCCACCGGCAGTTGAGCTTCGCGGTGAACGCCGGCATGTACCACGAGGACTTTTCGCCGGTCGGCCTGCTGGTGCGCGACGGCCATGAAGAGGCGCCGCTCAATCTCTCGTCAGGCGAGGGCAATTTCTTCCTCAAGCCAAACGGCGTGTTCCTCGTGTCGGATGCGGGGCCGCGTGTCGTCGAGTCGTCCGAATATCCGGCGCTGGCGGCGCTGGCCACAGGCGTGCGCCTGGCCACGCAATCGGGCCCGCTGCTGCTGCGCCACGGCGTGGTGCACCCGGCGTTCATTCCGCATTCCGATTCGCGCAAGATCCGCAACGGCGTGGGCGTGATCGGCCACACGGCGCTTTTCGTCATCAGCAATCAACCGGTGAACTTCTACGAGTTCGCGCTCTACTTTCGCGATGTGCTCCACTGCCGCGACGCGCTCTACCTCGACGGCACGGTCTCGGCCCTGCATTCGAACGCGCTGGGCCGCAGCGACTTCGTGCGCGAACTGGGGCCTATGCTCGGCATCGCGTCGCCCTGATCCCGCTTCTTGTGTTTCTTTCTTGAATCCTGTTGAGCCATGTCCACACCGCTGCCCGTTCTGTCCCTTCTTGAAACCCGTGTCCTCGGCGTGCTGGCCGAAAAGCAGCGCACCGTGCCCGACAGCTACCCGCTCACGCTCAATTCGCTGGTGTCGGGCTGCAACCAGAAGACCAGCCGCAACCCCGTGCTCGAACTCACCGAGTCGCAGGTGCAGGCCGCCATCGACAGCCTGAAGGGCTACAGCCTGGTCGCCGAGACCAGCGGCGGGCGCGCCTTCCGCTACGAGCACAACGTCGACCGCGTGCTGCGCATTCCGTCGCAGTCGGTCATTCTGCTGACCGTGCTGATGCTGCGCGGCCCGCAGACGGCCGGCGAGCTGCGCATCGCCTGCGACCGCATGCACAACTTCGCCGACATCTCGTCGGTCGAGGGCTTTCTCAACGAACTCGCGGAACGCCAGGCCGGCGCGCTGGTCGTCAAGCTCGCGCGGCTGCCCGGCGCGCGCGAGAGCCGCTGGGCGCACCTGCTGAGCGGCGCGCCGGCGGAAGAGGTCGCGGGGCCCGGCAGCGCGTCGTCCGATGGGGCGGCGTACACGGCCAACGACGTGTCGCTCGGGGAGGTCGCGGCGCTCAAGGCCAATGTGGCGCGGCTCGAAACCGAGGTGGCGTCGCTCAAGGCGCTGCTCGGGCGCGTGTGCTCCGAGCTGGGCATTTCTTCTTCGGAAACGAACTGATTCCGACACTTCACACGGGCTTCACGCAGCCCGCGCATCGGGTGTCTAACTTCGTCCCCATCGCCAACTCTTCATGGAGCACGGGACATGGACAACGGACACATCGCCACCTGGCGCGATCACATGCCTTTCGACGACATCACCCGCCGGATGCTCGCCTGGCTCGCGGCGCTGGCCGGCGTGGCCAGCCTGTACGCATTCTTCTGGTGGGCCGCCTCGGCCACCGGCTTCCTCTTGTTCGATGGCTGGTGGCACACGTGGCGCGGCCTGGGCACGGCGCTCGCGTTCCGCGATGCCGACTCGGCCTTCTACCTGCTGAGCTGGGTGTTGTCGGTGTTCGGCGGGCTGTTCGGCTGGGTCGCGCTGGCCGGTTTCGCCGTGGCGCACCGGCGCGGCTGGGACGCGGTGGCGTCCTGGATCAAGGCCGGCTGCTTTGTCGGCGCGATCGCGGGGCTGGCCTTCGAGCCCGGCCGGCTGCTCGCGCTGGCGCCCATCGTCTGCGCGGTGCTGCTGCTGTTGCGTTCGATGCTGCCGGCCCAGCCGGCCACTTCCGTGCGCTGACGACTGCGCACTCGTCGCGGGCATGCGGGTGCTGTTTGGACCGAGCCGATCACGCCTATGAAGAGGCGACCGGCACGTCCAGGCTCAGCTTCACCGGGTCCATCGTCACCAGCGTGCGAAATCGCTTGACGTTGTTGCTCTGGAAGAAAAGCTGGCGGCTCAGCGCCGTGTACTGCGCCATGTCGCGCACCACGAACACGAGGATGAAGTCCCACTCGCCCGTCACGTAGTAGCACTGCTGCACCTGCGGGCAGTCGCGAAAGCTCTGCTTCATGGCGTCGAGCAGCTCGATCTGCTCGCTCTCGGTTTCCACCTCGGCCACGATGGTCAGCGGGTGGCCCAGCGCGGTGGGCGACAGCACCGCGCCGTAGCGCTGGATCACGCCCTCGTCGAGCATGCGCTTCAGGCGCCGGTTGACCGCCGCCGTCGACAGGTGCACCCGCTCGCCCAACTCGCTTTGCGGCATGCGGCTGTTGGTCTGGATGAGGTCGAGCAGGCGAAGGTCGAGGGCGTCGAGAGGCGTCATGCAAAGGGTGGGGTAACGCAAAAACGTTGCGTCGAAGGGCCCGATTTTGCGCGCCCGTATCGCCGCATTGTCAATAGCATCTCGCCATGAACGCGACCGACACGCCCCTGCGCGACGAACTCACCGGCTGGCGCCGCCAGCTGCATGCCATGCCCGAGACCGGCTTCGAGGAAGCCAGGACCTCGGCCTTCGTGATCCGCGTGCTGAAGGCGCTGGGGCTCGAGGTACACACCGGCATCGGCGGCACCGGTCTCGTCGCCAACCTGAAGGTGGGTAACGGCAAGGGCGTGATCGGCCTGCGCGCCGAGATGGACGCGCTCAACATCACCGAGCTGCCCACCGACCGCGCCCATGCCTCCACCACGCCCGGCAAGATGCACGCCTGCGGCCACGACGGCCACATGTCGATCGTGCTCGGCGCGGCGCGCCTGCTGCGCGAGCGGCGCGACTTCGACGGCACCGTGCGCTTCATCTTCCAGCCCGCCGAGGAGCACGGCCGGGGCGCCAAGGCCATGATGGACGACGGCCTGTTCGAGCGCTTCCCGGTCGACGAGATCTATGGCCTGCACAACATGCCCGGCATGCGCGCCGGCACCATCGCCACGCGCGTGGGCGGCGTGATGGCCAGCGAAGACAACTTCGTGATCCACGTGAAGGGCCGCGGCACGCATGCCGCGCGGCCGCACATGGGCATCGACCCGATCGTGATCGGCGCGCAGATCGTGCTGGCGCTGCAGACCGTGGTGTCGCGCTCGCTCGACCCCGGCGCGCAAGCGGTGGTGTCGTGCACCGAGTTCATCACCGACGGCATCCGCAACGCGATTCCGTCGAACGTGGTCATCAAGGGCGACACGCGCAGCTACGACCCTGCGGTGCAGCGGATGCTGGCCACGCGCATGCGCGAGATCAGCGAGGGCGTTTGCCGCATGAACGGCGCCGACTGCGACTTCAGCTACACGCATGAGTTCGCGCCCACCGTGAACTGGGCCGAGTGCGTGCCCGTCGCGGTGGCGGCCGCTACGGCCGTGGTGGGCGCGCAGAACGTCGATGCCGACGTGACACCGCTGATGGCGTCGGAAGACTTCGGCGCGTTTTTGCAGAAGGTACCGGGCGCTTTCGTGTTCCTGGGCAACGGCGCCGACGGCGAACCCGGCGGCACGCCTTTGCACAACAGCAGCTACGACTTCAACGACGAGGTGCTCGCGACGGGCGCGCGTTATTTCGCGGAAATCGTCCGCCTGCGTCTTCCCGCATCGACCGGCACCGGAAATTGAAAGACATGCTTTTCACGAACCCCCAGGCGCGTCGGCGCGCCTACGACGAATCCTTGCGCGAGGTGATGAGCATCGCGCGCGGCCGGCAGAGCCGGCAGTGGCTGTCGAGCTGGAACCGGCTCGCGCCGCAGCCGACGCCGGCATGGTCGTTGCCCCTGCTCGCGAAGCAGCTGGGCATCGGCCAGCTCACCGTGAAAGACGAGTCGAAGCGCTCGGCGCTGGGCAGCTTCAAGGTGCTCGGCGCGCCGGTGGCGCTGCTGCGGCTGGTGCTGCGCCACTGGCCCGACCGCAAGTGGACGCCCGCCGATCTGCTCGCGGGCAAGCATGCGGCGCAGTTGCGCGACTTCGTGGTCATCAGCGCCACGGACGGCAACCACGGCCGCGCGTTGGCCGCCGCCGCGCAGAGCATCGGCTGCCGCTGCGTGATCGTGCTGCATGCGCAGGTGAGCGAGGAGCGCGAGACGCCCATCGCGGCCCTGGGCGCAGAGATCGTCCGCATCACCGGCAACTACGACGAGTCGGTCGAAGAGGCCGCGCGGCTGGCCAGGGCCAACGGCTGGGAGGTGGTTTCCGACACCTCCTACGACGGCTACGAAGAGGTGCCGCGCGACGTCATGCAGGGCTACGGCATCCTGGCCGACGAGCTGCTTGAGCACACCGCCGCCGATGCGCCGTGCCCGTTCACCCATGTCGTCCTGCAGGGCGGCGTGGGCGGGCTGGCCGCGGGCGTGGCGAGCCACTTCTGGGAGCGCTACGGCGCCGCGCGCCCGGCCTTCATCGTCGTCGAGCCCGAGCAGGCCGATTGCCTCTTGCAGAGCGCGCGCAGTGGCCGACCGGCCCGCGCCACGGGCTCGGTCGATTCGGTGATGGCGGGGCTGGCCTGCGGCGAAACCTCGCCGCTCGCGTGGCGCTTCCTGCAGCCCGCCGTCGATGCGTTCATGACCGTGAGCGACGCACAGGCCGAGCACGCGATGCGCACGCTGGCGACCGGGGAGGCGGGCGACACGCCGGTGCTCAGCGGCGAGTCCGGCGAGTCCGGCGCGGCCGGCCTGGCCGCGCTGCAGGTGCTGGCGGCCGACCCCGAGGCACGCCGGGCCGCAGGCCTGGGCCCCGAGGCGCGCGTGCTGCTGATCAGCACCGAAGGCGCGACGGCGCCCGGCGTCTACCGCGCGATCACCGGGCGTCGGGCGAAGAAGTCGTGGCGGCGCAGCAGCAATGGCTGCTGCACGCGCGGCGGTAGGCGCAAGCGCCGGTCGGTGCGTTGATGTGACTGTCATGGAGGGGCGTGCATACTCGCGCGCCCTCCACCCACGTCACTTCAACAAGGATCTCATGTCAGGACACGGTTTTCACGTGCACGGCCCGCACGACCACGAGCTGGAACACGCCGCATCCGGCGGCCACGGCAACGGCCATGGCGACGCAATGGACACCGCCTCCGGCGGCATGAGCATGACGAGCAAGATCGCGGTGTGCACCGCGGTGATCGCCACCGTCGGCGCCATCTTCGCGTACATGGGCGGGGCCACGCAGGCCAACGCCGGGCTCTACAAGAACAACGCCGCGATCAAGAAGACCGAGGCGTCGAACCAGTGGAATTACTTCCAGTCGAAGAGCACCAAGCAGGCGCTGGCCGAGTTCGCGCGCGACACCGCGACGGACGACAAGCGCCCCGGCTGGCAGACCAAGGTCAGCCGCTACGAGCAGGAAAAGACCGAGATCCAGTCGGCGGCCCGCAAGCTGGAAGACGAAGCCAGCCGCTGGGACGCCCAGTCCGAAGAGCAGATGCACCAGCACCACCGCTGGGCCCAGGCGACCACGGTGCTGCAGGTGTCGATCGCGCTCGCGGCCATCGCCCTTCTCACGAAGAAGAAATGGCTGGAGCGCGCGATGTTCGGCGTGGCGGCCGCGGGCCTCGTGGTGGGCGTGCTGGCCGCGCTGCACGTCTAGCGGGTTATTGCGGTCAGCGGGCCGCTTCCAGCTGCGTCACGGTCGGCTTGCCTTTCATGATCTCCACATGAAAGCGCACCTTGTCGCCGGCCTTGACCGCCTGGAGCATCTTCCGGTCGGCCACGTCGAAGCCCATGGTCATGCCCGGCATGCCGAGGTTGGGAATGTCGCCGTGCTTGAGCACGAGCAGGCCGCGGGCCGTGTCGACCTTCTGCACGACCGCGTCGGTCAGTGCGCCGGCGGCTTGCCGGTTGGGCGCGGGCATCTGCATGGACGACATCGCGTCCTTCGGTGCTTGGGCCTGGGCCGAGGCCGCGAACAGCACGAGCAACATGGGTGCGAGGGGATGCAAGACTTTCATTGGAGAACTCCTTCAGTGGGTTGAGTGGAAACAGCAGGCAAAGGGGAGGGCGCGGCACGGCCGCGCCGGCGCAGCAGGTACCAGGCGGCGGGAACGACGAGCATGCTCAGCAGCGGCGCGGTGACCATGCCGCCCACCATCGGCGCGGCAATGCGGGTCATCACCTCCGAGCCGGTGCCGCTGCCCCACAGGATGGGCAACAGCCCGGCCATGACGACGGCCACGGTCATCGCCTTGGGCCGCACGCGCAGCACGGCGCCTTCGCGGATCGCGGCCAGCAGCGTGGCGTCGTTCATCGGCTCGCCGGCTTCCAGGCGCCGCGCCAGCGCGTTCTTCAGGTAGACCAGCATCACCACGCCGAACTCGGCCGCCACGCCGGCCAGCGCAATGAAGCCCACGGCCGTGGCCACCGAGATCGAATGGCCCAGCGCCCAGATCAGCCAGAAGCCGCCGATGAGCGAGAACGGCACCGCCGCCATCACCAGCGCCGCATCGGCGAACGAGCGGAAGAGCAGATACAGCAGCACGAAGATGACCGCCAGCGTGACCGGCACCACCAGCTTCAGCCGCTCGGTCGCGCGCTCCAGGTACTCGAACTGGCCCGACCACGACACGGCATAGCCCGCGGGCATCTTCACGGCCTTGTCGACGGCCGCCTGCATGTCGTTGACGGCGGAGCGCAGGTCGCGTCCGCGCACGTCCACGTAGACCCAGCCCGAGAGCCGTGCGTTCTCGCTGCGCAGCATCGGCGGGCCGTCCTGGATGGCGATGCGCGCGACGTCGCCCAGCAGCAACTGCGCGCCCTTGTCGGTCACGAAGGGCAGTTGCCGCAGCCGCTCGAGCGTGTCGCGAACCTCGCGCGGGTAGCGCACGTTGATCGGGTAGCGCTCGCGGCCCTGGATGACCTCGCCGACGTTGTCGCCGCCGATGGCGGTGGACACCACGGCCTGCACGTCGGCCACCGAAAGCCCGTGGCGCGCCGCCGCCAGCCGGTCGACGTCCACGTCGATGTAGCGCCCGCCGGTGAGCCGCTCGGCCAGCGCCGACGACACGCCGGGCACCTGCTTCACCGCCGCCTCGATCTGCGTGGTCAGCGCGTCGATGGTGGCCAGGTCCGCGCCCGCCACCTTGATGCCCACGGGGCTCTTGATGCCCGTGGCCAGCATGTCGATGCGGTTGCGGATGGGCGGCACCCACACGTTGGTCAGGCCCGGCACCTTGACCGTGCGGTCCAGCTCCTCGACCAGCTTGTCGGCCGTCATGCCCGCGCGCCATTGCGACTTGGGCTTGAACTGGACGGTGGTCTCGAACATCTCCAGCGGCGCGGGGTCGGTGGCCGTGTCCGCGCGGCCCGCCTTGCCGAACACGCGCGCCACCTCGGGCACGGTCTTGATGAGGCGGTCGGTCTGCTGCAGCAGCTCGGACGCCTTCGACACCGACAGCCCCGGCAGCGCGAGGGCATGTAGAGCAGGTCGCCCTCGTCCAGCGGCGGCATGAACTCGCCGCCCAGCCGCATCAGCGGCACCGCCGTCAGCGCGAGCAGCACCGCGGCCATGGCCAGCGTGCCCTTGGGAAAGCGCAGCACCAGTTCCAGCGCGGGCCGGTACGCCGCCATGAGAAAACGGTTCACCGGGTTGGCCGCCTCGTGCGGAATGCGCCCGCGCACCAGGTAGCCCATGAGCACCGGGATCAGCGTCACCGACAGGCCCGCCGCCGCCGCCATGGCGTAGGTCTTGGTGAAGGCCAGCGGCGCGAACAGCCGCCCCTCCTGCGCCTCGAGCGAGAACACCGGCACGAACGACAGCGTGATCACCAGCAGCGAGAAGAACAGCGCCGGCCCCACCTCCACCGACGCATCGGCAACCAGCCGCCAGCGCTGCGCCGCCGTGGGCTGCCGCGCGTGCGCCGTCTCGAAAGCCTCGACGTGCTTGTGCACGTTCTCGACCATCACGATGGCGCCGTCCACCATCGCGCCGATGGCGATCGCGATGCCGCCCAGCGACATGATGTTGGCGTTGACGCCTTGCCAGTGCATGACCACGAACGCGGCCAGCACGCCGATGGGCAGCGCCACCACCGCCACCAGCGCCGAGCGCAGGTGGAACAGGAAGACCGCGCACACCAGCGCCACCACGACGAACTCCTCGACCAGCTTGCCGCGCAGGTTCTCCACGGCGCGGTCGATCAGCAGCGAGCGGTCGTAGGCGGGCACGATCTCCACGCCCGGCGGCAGGCTCGGCTTGAGCGTGTCGAGCTTCGCCTTCACGGCCTCGATGGTGGTGCGCGCGTTCTTGCCCGAGCGCATGACGATCACGCCGCCGGCCACTTCGCCTTCGCCGTCGAGCTCCGCAATGCCGCGCCGCATCTCGGGGCCGAGCTGCACGGTGGCCACGTCGCGCAGCAGCACCGGCGTGGCGCCCGACACGGCCAGCGGAATGGCGCGGAAGTCGTCGAGCGAGCGCAGGTAGCCGCGCGAACGCACCATGTACTCGGCCTCGGAAAACTCGACGACCGAGCCGCCCGAGGCCTGGTTGGCCTTCTGCAGCGCCTGCACGACGGTCGACTGCGCGATGCCGAGCGCGCGCATGCGCTCGGGGTCGAGCACCACCTGGTACTGGCGCACCATGCCGCCGATGCTCGCGACCTCGGCCACGTCGGGCACGGTCTTGAGCTCGAACTTCAGGAACCAGTCGTTCAGCGCGCGCAGCTGCGCGATGTCGCGCTGCCCGGTGCGGTCGACCAGCGCGTACTCGTAGACCCAGCCCACGCCGGTGGCGTCGGGGCCCAGCGAGGCATTGGCGCCCGCGGGCAGCCGGCTCTGCACCTGGTTGAGGTACTCGACCACGCGCGAGCGCGCCCAGTACGGGTCGGTCTTGTCGTCGAACAGCACGTACACGAACGAGTCGCCGAAGAACGAATAGCCGCGCACGGTCTTGGCACCGGGCACGCTGAGCATGGTGGTGGTCAGCGGATACGTGACCAGGTCCTCGACCACCTGCGGCGCCTTGCCGGGGAAGGGCGTGCGGATGATGACTTGCGTGTCCGACAAATCGGGCAAGGCATCGAGCGGCGTGCGCGCGACGGACCACAGGCCCGCGGCCACCAGGAACACGGTCGCGATCAGCACCAGGAAGCGGTTGCCGACCGACCAGCGGATGAGCGCCGCGATCATGGCTTGGCGTCCGGTTGCACGCGCTGCACCGAGGCCAGCTCGTAGCCCGTGGGGCCGCCCTCGCGGAAGGTGAAGCGCACGCGGTCGCCGGGCTTCACTTGCGGGTAGTCGCCCGGCGACGGCTTGGCGAAGCCCATGGTCATGGCCGGCCACTTCAGCGTGGCGACGGGGCCGTGCGAGATGGTGATGCCGTCGGGCGTGACGCTCTCGACCTTGCCTTCGCCCGTGTGCAGTTGCGCGGCCGGAGCGGAAGCGGGGGCCGGAGCCGGCGCAGCCATGTTGTCCAGCACCGCGCGCAGCCGGGCCTCGGAGTCGATCAGGAACTGACCGCTGGCCACCACCTGGTCGCCGTCGTCCAGGCCCGACAGCACTTCCGTGTCGTCGCCGAGGTCCTGGCCCACCGACACCTCGCGCGGCTCGAAGGCGCCGCTGTCCTTGCGCACGATGACCACGGTTCGCTTGCCCGTGCGGATGAGCGCTTCCGAGGGCACCAGCAGCCGTGTGCCGCTGGCGCCGCTCACCTGCAGCCGCAGCAGCATGCCGGGCGTGAGCCGCGCGTTCGCGTTGTCGACCTCGAAGCGGGCCTTCAGCGTGCGCGTGGCGGCGTCGATCTGCGGCAGGATCTCGTCGAGCGTGCCGTCGAACGACTGGCTCGCGTCGGCCTGCAGCACGGCCTTGACCTTCTGCCCGCGCGCCAGGCGCACCGCCTGCGCCTCGGGAATCTCGGCCACCGCCCAGACCTTGCGCAGCCCCGCGATGCGGAACAGCGTCATGCCGGGCGTGACCGCCACGCCTTCACGCACGCCCAGCTCGGCCACCACGCCGTCGGCCGGCGCCACGAGCACGTAGCGCGCTTGCGCGGTGCCCGTGGCCTCGCTGCGCCGCACCAGCTCGGCGGGAATCGACATGGCGCGCATGCGTTCGCGCGCCGCGGCAATCAGGTCGGGCGCCACGTTGGCGCGCTGGAGCGCGAGCAACTCGTTCTGCGGCGCCAGCCATTCGGGCGCGAACACGGTGGCCAGTGCCTGGCCCTTGCGCACGCGTTCCATCGGCGCGCGCACCGACAACTGCTCGACGTACCCGGCCACGCGCGTCTGCACCGCGACGTTGAGGCGTTCGTCGAACTGCACGGTGCCCACGGCGTCGAACGAGGCGGCGATTTCCGCGCGCCGCACGGCGACCTGGCGGATGCCCAGGTTCTGCCGCACCGTGGGGCTGATCTTCACGCCGCCGTCATCGCCGCCCGCGCCCGCGGCGCTGTCGGCGTACATGGGCACGAGCTGCATGTCCATGAACGGCGACTTGCCGGGCTTGTCGAAGCGCTGGCCGGGCACCATCGGGTCGTGCCAGTAGAGGACCTTGCGGCCGTCGCCCGCAGCGGCGGAGGCCGCCTGCGGCGAGCCGCCCATGCGGTGGCCCAGGTAGAAGGCGCCGGCCGCGAGCAGCAGGCGCCCAGCAGCGATACGGCGATCGTGCGTGTGCTTGTCTTCGTCATTGCGCCACCTCGGCGGTCAGGGGCCGGAAGGCCAGTTGGATCAGGGTCTTGGCCAGGTCGCGCTGCAGCGCCAGCAGCTTGCGCTGTGCCTCGACGTCGGCGTGGCGTGCTTCGAACACGGCGGCGAGGCTGCCTTGGCCGGAGCGGTAGGTCGCCGTGGCGGCGGCCGTGCGCTGCCATGCGGTGGTGGCCACGCCGGCGCGGTAGCGCTCGATGCGCTGCCGCAGGCGCTGCGTGTCGCCGAGCAGGGTGCGGTACTCGGCAGTGGCCGCGCGGGTGGCCTCGGCGAGGTCGGCCTCGGCCTTCTCGACCAGGGCGAGCTTGGCGGCGGTGTCGCGGTCTTGCCGCTCGCCCGGCGCCACGGCCAGCGGAATGTTCACGCCGACCGACACCATGTCGGCGTAGCCGGTGCGTTGGCCGTAGGCCACCTCCCAGGTCCAGTTGGGCTTGCGGTTCGACGCGGTCACGGCGGCGGCCTGCCGGGCCACGTCCACGTCGCGCTGCATCGCCGCGACCGTGGGGTGGGCCGCGACGTAGGCCGCTTCCGGGGGCGGCTCCATGGCCGCGAGCGGCATCAACGCGTCGGGTGGCTGGCCGACCCAGCGCTCGAAAGCAACCCGCGCGGCGTTGCGTTGCTGTCGCATGTCGTCGGCTTCGTCTTCCGACACGCCGCTGGCGCCGGCCAGCGCCAGCACGTCCTGGCTGCCGCCCGTGGCCGAGGCCAGGCGCGCGCGCGACGCGTCGAGCTCTTCGGCGGCGTGGTGCGTCATGAGCGTCGCGAGCGCGAGGCTCTCGTCGGCGTAGAAAGCGTCGGCATACGCCAGCGCGGTCCGCAGCCGCGTGTCGGCGGCGGCGACCTGTATCTGCACCGTCTCGCGGCCGACGGCGGCATCGGCGGCCGCTTGCCGCGCAGCGCGCTTGTCGGCCGACAGCCACTCCTGGCTGATGCCGATGCGCTTCATCGTCATCGAGTCGCGCGCGGTGTGGAAGCGGTCGGGCCCGGTTGCGGGCAGGTTGTCGATGCGACGCGCAGCGTGGGGTCTGGAAGCTGCGCCGCCGAATGCGCCGCCTCGGTCGCGCTCAGTACCGAGGCGCGGGCGGCTCGCGCCGTTTCGGAACGCTGGACGGCGAGCCGAAGCGCCGCCTCCAGGGACAAGGGTGCTGCCGTTGCGACGAACGGCAGCAGCGCGGCGGCCAGGACGGCCGCGCGCGGGAAAGGAATGGACATGAAAACTCCACGGACAAACGAGGCAATCGCTGGTGCGCGGACGCGCCGCACCAGCACCGGTCAGTCAGTGGAAATTTCAGACGCGCAGTCTGCGCGTGGCCAGGAAGACGGGGTCGGGGGGCGGGCGTTGCCGCTCGGGACGCGCCTGCGCCGGCAGCGTTTCGCCTGGCGTGGCGAGCGCCAGCGGCATCACCACCACCTGCACGATGGCCGGCAGCGACGGGGTCGCGACCTTCACCGGTTCGAACGACAGCGAGGCGTCGGCCGAGTACGCGTGGCAGAGCACGGGCTGGGCCGTGTCCATGCCTTCGCAGGGCTCGCCCGTGGCCGTCATCTCGGCCATGGCCTCCATGCCCGGCACGCCGGGGCAGACATAGCTCGCCAACGCCAGCTGCGAGAACAGCAGCGACAGGACCACGAGGAACGCGGTCAAGCAGCGGTGGAGGGGGCGGCGGCCTGGCATGACGGCGATTAGTGTAGCCAGCAGGTCGGAAGTTCGATCTGGTTCTTCAATGCATGAAAAAAAGCAGAAGCGCTCATTCATGCATCCCAGCCGAAGAAGCGCAGCACCTCGTCGCGCTGCTTCATGGCGTCCGAGCGCCCCAGCGCCATCAGCTCGCGCGTGTAGCCCGACTCGAACAGCAGGTAGCTCGCGAGCGCGCCGCCCTTCACGTCGGCCGCCACCTTCGAGCCGCCCAGCAGGTAGCGCACCGCGCCGGGCAGGGCGTCGACGTGGCGCGCCGCGATCACGTCGAGCCGCTCCGACGGCGAGATCACCAGCAGGTCGAGTGGACGCAGACCGCTCGTTGCCCGCGCCTCCTCGGGGATGAGACTCAGCGTATGGTTGACGCGGTGCAGCCGCTCGATGTCGACCGCCAGCGCGTCGAGAAAAATGCTCGACAGCGCGTGGCCCGCGATCTGCGCCATCGTCGGGTAGCCGCTGTGCGTGTTGGGCCCCGGCACTTCGCGCGGCTCGTGCATGCGGCCCGCGCCGATCACCACGATGCGCTGCGCCCCCAGGTGAATGGCCGCCGCGATGGGGGCCGACTGGCGCATCGAGCCGTCGCCGAAATACTCGGTGTGGCCCTGCAGCATCGGCAGCGCCGCGGCCGGGAACACGAACGGAATGGCCGACGAGGCCAGCAGGTGCTGGTGCGAGATGCGGTCGCGCACCGAGATGCGCTGCGAACGCACCCAGGGCTCCATCGGCACGGCAGCCTCGAAGAAGGTGACGTGCTCGCCCGAGCTGTAGCTCGACGCCGTCACGGCCAGCGCCTGCACGTGGCCGTCCTTCATGAGTTGCGGCAGGCGGTCCAGCGGCACCATGCGCTGCAGCAGGTCGGCCAGCGGCGAGTTGTCCAGCAGCGAGCGGGGCTTGACGCGCATCCAGTTGGCCGCGAAGCGCCCGAGGCCGAGCAGCATGCGCCAGCGCGCGCCGCTGCCGATGACCGAGAGCGAATCGGCCTTGTAGACCTGGTCGGCGTGGAACTGGCTCCAGACCTCGGCGATGTGCGCCACCACGCGGTCGAAGTTGTCGGCGCCGCAGGCCAGCGCGGCCGCGTTGATGGCGCCGGCCGAGGTGCCGGTGATGACGTCGAAGGGGTTGCCGCTGCCGGCGGCGGGGCCGGCGGCGCGCCGGATCTCGGCAATGGCTTCCAGCACGCCCACCTGGTAGGCGGCCCGGGCGCCGCCTCCGGTGAGCAGGAGGCCGGTGGCGGGGCTTGTCTCGGGCATTTTTGGTTGTTGTGTGGCGGTTCGGACGTGTTCGGGCGCGTTCAGGCTTATTGGGAGGCCGTGCGACGAGGGCTTGGAGAGCGCCTTAGACTACCGGCCATTCAGGAGTTTGATCAATGGCACTCACCCCAGAAGGGCTCATGGACGCGCTCAAGGCCGTCGCAGACCCTAACACCGGCAAGGAATTCGTGGCGAGCCGGTCGCTCAAAAACCTGCAGATCTCAGAGGGCGACGTGTCCTTCGACCTCGAGCTCGGCTACCCGGCCAGGAGCCAGCACGCGGCCATCCGCAAGGCGCTGGTGACGGCCGCCAAGGCGGTGGCGGGCGTGCAGAACGTGTCGGTCAACATCGTCACCAAGGTCATCAGCCATGCAGTGCAGCGCGGCGTGCAGCTGATGCCCAACGTCAAGAACATCATCGCCGTGGCCTCGGGCAAGGGCGGCGTGGGCAAGAGCACCACGGCCGCCAACCTGGCGCTGGCGCTGGCCGCCGAAGGCGCCACCGTGGGCCTGCTCGACGCCGACATCTACGGCCCGAGCCAGCCCATGATGATGGGCATCGAAGGCCGCCCCGACAGCGCCGACGGCAAGACCATGGAGCCCATGGAGCGCCACGGCGTGCAGGTGATGTCGATCGGTTTCCTGGTCGACCAGGACCAGGCCATGATCTGGCGCGGCCCCATGGCCACGCAGGCGCTGGAGCAGCTGCTGCGCCAGACCAACTGGAAAGACCTGGACTACCTGATCGTCGACATGCCCCCGGGCACCGGCGACATCCAGCTCACGCTGAGCCAGCGCGTGCCGATGACGGGCGCGGTGATCGTCACCACGCCGCAGGACATCGCGCTGCTCGACGCCAAGAAGGGCATCAAGATGTTCGAGAAGGTCGGCGTGCCGATCCTGGGCATCGTGGAAAACATGGCGGTGCACATCTGCTCGAACTGCGGCCACGCGGAGCACATCTTCGGCGCGGACGGCGGCAAGAACATGGCGGCCGAATACCAGATGGAATACCTGGGCGCGCTGCCGCTGGACATCAAGATCCGCCTGCAGGCCGACAGCGGGGCGCCGACCGTGGTGTCCGACCCCGAAGGCGATGTGTCCGGCATCTACAAGGCCGTGGCGCGCCGCGTGGCGGTCGGCATTGCCGAGAAGGCCAAGGACTTCTCGTCGAAGTTCCCGACCATCTCGATCAGCAAGAACACATAGGGGATGAAGCCCCGCTTCTTCGTTCGCCGCGTTGTGCGGGAGGGGCGCTGCTGGCCGGGGCGCGCTCCCGCCGGCGGTGGCCTGCGCACACGTCCTGGGCAAGAACAGAAGCGGCAGGCGACGGAGCCCGAGGCATGAACCTGCTCGCCTCGATGCGCTATCTCGTCGCGCTCAGCGAGCACAAGCATTTCGGCCGCGCCGCGCAGGCCTGCCACATCACGCAGCCGGCCCTGTCCAACGCACTGCGCGCACTGGAGAGCGAGTTCGGCGTCGTCATCGTCAAGCGGGCCCGCGTGTACGTCGGCCTCACGCACGAGGGCGAACGCGTGCTGGCCACGGCGCAGCGCATGCTGCGCGACAACGAAGTGCTGCTGCAGGAACTGCGCAGCGACGCCGGCGACCCCCACGGGCGGCTTCGCATGGCGGCGGTGCCCACGGCCATGCCGATGCTCTCGCGCTTCGCGGCCATGCTGCAACAGCGGCATCAGGGCATCATGCCGGCCGTGCTGTCCATGAGCTCGCAAGACCTGGAGACGGGCCTCGAAAGCCTGGCGATCGATCTTGCGTTGGGCTACACCGAGCGCATGCACCTGCCGGGCATCAAGCTCAAGGCGTGGCCGCAGAGCATCGAACACTACTTCCTGCTGCGTCGCGCGAAGAGGGCTTCGGCGGACCAGCTGCGCATCGGCAAGCCCATGACCTGGGCCGAAGCGGGCAAGCTGCCGCTGTGCCTGCTCACGCCCGACATGCACAACCGCGCCATCATCGACCAGGCCCTGCGCGAGGCCGGCGTGCCGGTGGTGCCGGCCATCGAGACCAACTCGGTGCTCACGCTGGCGCTGGCCGTGAGCGTGGGCACCGTCAGCAGCGTGCTGCCGGGCGCGATGGTGGCCGCCGTGCGCAGCCACCGCGAGCTGGAGGCGCTGCCGCTGGTGGCGCCCGAGGTGCGCACGGCCATCGGCTTCATGACGCAGGACGGCGTGCGAAGCTCGCGCGCGCTCGACGCCGCGCTCGCGTTCCTGCAGACGCCCGAGTGGCAGGCGCAGGTGCAGCAACACAGCGGGGCGCTCGTCGCATAGACACACCGACATACCGGGCCGGGTCGCTTCATTCAGATCTTGAATCGGGTCATGCGCTGATCGAATTTGACGGCGCATGAAGCGCTCACTCACACTCCGCGACCCGGATTCGGCAACAAATTACACATCCGGCGAACAAGGAGAAATATGGCAGGCTCATCTGCGGGCGTTCTCGAGGGAGAACGCATCGGCGGAGGCGGATTGCAGCAACAGCAACCCGGCTTCCTGGACAAAGAACGCATCATCGCGGGCCCCGGTTTCAACCGCTGGCTGGTACCCCCGGCCGCACTGGCCATTCACCTGTGCATCGGCATGGCCTACGGCTTCTCGGTGTTCTGGCTGCCGCTGTCCAAGGCGCTGGGCACGGCCGGCACCGGCGCGCAGGCCTGCGCCAAGGACATGAGCTTCTTCGCGGAGCTCTTTGCCACGAACTGCGACTGGCGCGTGGCCACGCTGGGCTGGATGTACACGCTGTTCTTCGTCTTCCTGGGCTGCTCGGCGGCCCTGTGGGGCGGCTGGCTGGAGCGGGCCGGCCCGCGCAAGGCCGGCGTGGTGTCGGCCGCGTGCTGGTGCGGCGGCATGCTGCTGTCGGCGCTGGGCATTCACCTGCACCAGTTCTGGCTGATGATCCTCGGCTCGGGCGTGATCGGCGGCATCGGGCTGGGCCTGGGCTACATCTCGCCGGTGAGCACGCTGATCAAGTGGTTCCCCGACCGCCGCGGCATGGCCACCGGCATGGCCATCATGGGCTTCGGCGGCGGCGCGATGATCGGCTCGCCGCTGGCTGTGGACCTGATGAAGCGCTTCAGCACCGCCACCGACGTGGGCGTGATGCAGACCTTCGTCGTGATGGCGCTGGGCTACTTCGTCTTCATGATGGCCGGCGCGCTGGGCTACCGCGTGCCGCCCTCGGGCTGGAAGCCCGAAGGCTGGACGCCGCCCCCGGCGCAAACCAGCAACACCATGATCACGCAGCGCCACGTGCACGTGAAAAAGGTCTGGGGCATTCCGCAGTTCTGGCTCGTGTGGCTGGTGCTGTGCATGAACGTGAGCGCCGGCATCGGCGTGATCGGCATGGCCTCGCCGATGCTGCAGGAAGTGTTCGGCGGCGCGCTGATCGACCTGCCGGCCAAGTACGGCCAGCTCGACAAGACCCAGCTCGCGGCCATCGCCGTGGTGGCGGGCGGCTTCACGGCGCTGCTGTCGCTGTTCAACATCGGCGGGCGCTTCGTGTGGGCCAGCCTGTCGGACAAGCTGGGCCGCAAGCTCACCTACACGGTGTTCTTCGTGCTCGGCGCCGTGCTGTACGCGAGCATTCCATCGTCGGCCGGCGCGGGCAGCAAGCTGCTGTTCGTGGGCGCCTGCTGCGTGATCGTGTCGATGTACGGCGGCGGCTTTGCCACGGTGCCGGCCTACCTGGCCGACCTGTTCGGCACGCAGTTCGTGGGCGCCATCCACGGCCGCCTGCTCACGGCGTGGGCCACGGCCGGCATCCTGGGTCCGGTGGTGGTGAACTACATGCGCGAGTACCAGCTGGGCATGGGCCTGCCGCGCGAGCAGGTCTACAACCAGACCATGTACATCCTGGTGGGCATGCTGGTGATCGGCTTCATCGCCAACCTGCTGGTGCGCCCGGTGGCCGACAAGCACTTCATGACCGACGCCGAACTGGCCGTCGAGAAGAAGCTGGCGCACGAAAAAGCCTCGGCGGCCGAAGTGGGCAGCGGCTCGGGCCGCGCCGACGCGGTGAGCCCGCTGGTGGTGGCGCTGGCCTGGGTGGCCGTGGGCATTCCGCTGGCGTGGGGCGTCTACAAGACGCTGGTGAGCGCGGCGAAGTTCTTCGCCTGAAGTTGGCCTGACCGGTCAACGGCCCGAAGGCTGCGCCGCGAAGATTTCGATCGCGGCCAGCCGGGCCACCGAGCGGCCCGGCTTCACGTCGCCGGCCATCACCAGCCGGGCCATGCCGTTGCGACCCAGCGGCGCGCCGTTCAGGCTGTAGGCAACCAGCGCCACGCGGTTGCCCGATTCGGGTGCGATCTCCGCCAGCGAGACCACCGCGCGGTAGCCGTCGCTGCCGACCAGCACCGCATACATCGACAGCACCGGGTTGCGCACCGCGGTGTCGGGCTTCAGGCCCACCGACGCATCGTTCAGCAGCGCCCACAGGCTCACGCCGGTGTAGGTGTTGCCGCCGACCGTCTGCGTGACGGCGGGCAGGGCCTGCAGCGCGGCGAGGTCGAAGGAGGCGCGCTTGCCGACGGCGCCCGAGACGGTGAAGGACGACGGCGAGATGCCTTCGCTGGCCCCGGCCGGGGCGTGCGCGGCATGAGGCGCCATCGCCGACGTCGAGGCCGAGACCGGGGGTGGGTTGCCGGCGCAGCCGCCCAGCACGGCGACTGCCGCGACGGCGACAGCAGCGCGGCCAAGCCAATGCACGGGCAGGAACAGGGTGCGGTCTTTCACGTGGACTCCTCGTTTTCCCAGGGTGGGGCGTCGTATTCATTCTTGCATGACGATGGTGGCCCCCCGTGGGCGGACAATGGCGGCCCGCATTGGTTTACGCTTCGCGCCAACATGAAATCCAAAGTCCAGTTCCGCCTGCGCATCTACCGGGACGACACCATCGCCATCGGCCCCGGCAAGATCGCCGTGCTCGAAGCCGTGGCCGAGACCGGCTCGATCTCCGCGGCGGCCCGGCTGCTGGGCATGTCGTACCGCCGTGCCTGGATGCTGATCGACGAGATGAACCAGGCGCTGGCTTCGCCGGCCGTGAACACCGCCGCCGGCGGCTCGCGCGGCGGCGGCACCGCGCTCACGCCGGTGGGCGAGGAAATCGTCAAGCACTACCGCGCCATCGAAAACGCCGCGCGCCTGGCCACGGCGGCCGACATCCGCGCGCTGACCCGCCTGCTCGCGCCATGACGCCCGCCACACCCGACACCGTCGTCTGCCGTCCGGTCGGCGTCGTGCGCAGCCGCTTCACCGAAGCCACCGGCATGCCGATCCAGACCGCCGGCGCGCCCGACGAGCCGGGCCGCCTCGAGGTGTTCGCCGAGTTCGCGCCGGGCCTGCGCGACATCGAGGGCTTCGACTACCTGATCCTCGTGACCCACCTGCACCAGTGCGCGCACGAGCGGCTGGAGGTGGTGCCCTTTCTCGACAACACGTCGCACGGCGTGTTCGCCACCCGGGCGCCCGCGCGGCCCAACCGGCTGGGCCTGTCGATCGTGCGGCTGCTGTCGGTGGACGGCACCACGCTGCATTTCAGCGGCAACGACATGATGGACGGCACGCCCGTGCTCGACATCAAGCCCTACGTGCCGAAGTTCGACGTGCGCGAGACCGGGCGCGTCGCTGGTTCGGCGACCGGCTCGATCAGCTGCCGGGCATCCGCTCCGACGGCAGGATGGGCTGACCGGGCGGCAGGGCGTCGCTGCCCTGCCAGCACGACCACACGCTCTGCGACAGCAGCTCGCGCGCGGCCGGCGGCGTCTCCTTGATGCTGCCCACGCTGATGAACCCCGCCAGGTATTCGCCCGGCAGCACGCCCACCTGCCGCGCCAGCGTCTCGTCGAAGCAGCGCTCGCCGCTCAGCACGATGGCGCCGTAGCCCAGCTGGTGCGCGGCGCTCAGCATGTTGCCCAGCGCGGCGCCGGCGCTCAGCCACTGCTCGCGCGCCGGGATCTTGCTGCGCTCGCGCGGCGACACCACGAAGCCCAGCAGCAGCGGCGGGCGCGTGGCGTGTTCGCGTGCCTTCTTCAGGTCGGCCGGGGTGGCGAGCGGGTCGCGCCGCAGTTTCTCCTGCTCGAAGCACCGGGCCAGCGCTTCGCGGTTCTGCGGGCGGAACTCGATCACGCGCCACGGGTGCAGTCCGCCGTGGTCGGGCGCGCGCAGGCCCGCCTGCAAGATGCCGTCGAGTTCGTCGGGGTTGGGGGCGGGCGGCTGCAGCCGGCACGGCGACACCGAGCGGCGCGTCAGCAAAACCTCGAGGATGCGTTCCGCGCCGGTCATGTGCCGCAGCATGCGGGTCGTGCGGGGCACGCCGGTCGCGCCAGTCACTGGCCCCTGCGCTCGGCGTACACCGCCGTGCGGCGCAAGACTTCGCCGATGTCGTTGGCGTCGGTCTCGGCCACCAGGAACGACTGGCTTTCGCCGTCGGGCGCGGTGATGGACAGCACGAACCCGGCGGCGTCCATGGCGCGCTCGATGCGCCACTCCTGCACCTGCGTCACATGACGCAGTTCCGGCCTGCCGGAGATCGAGCGGACAACGGTGTCGAGGGCGGAGGGGCGCATGGTGGGGGTGTCCAACGCTGTATACCGCAGTATATGAAGACTCATCGGTTTGCGCATCCCCGTGAGAACCTTAGGCCCCACCGTGTAACAATCCCGCCGTATTTTCATGAACACGACGAATTCGCTCATCGCTTCGACCGACTGGTTTCCGCTGGTGCTGTCGCTCAAGGTGGCCGCGGTGGCCACCGTGCTCGCGCTGGTCGTGGGCGTGGCGCTGGGCTGGGTGTTCGCGCGCAAGCGCTTCTTCGGCCGCAGCGTGCTCGAGGCCGTGTTCATGCTGCCGCTGGTGCTGCCGCCCACGGTCATCGGCTACGCCATCCTGGTGGCGGCGGGGCGCCGCAGCCCGCTGGGCGCGTGGCTGCGCGAGCACCTCGACTACACCATCATCTTCAGCTGGCACGGCGCCGTGGTGGCCTCGGCCGTGGTGGCGCTGCCGCTGGTGCTCAAGTCGGCCAGCGCCGCGTTCGCCAACGTCGACCGCTCGCTCGAAGCCGCGGCCAGCACGCTGCGCCAGTCGCCGTTCTCGGTGTTCCTGCGCGTCACGCTGCCGCTGGCGTGGCCCGGCATCCTGGCGGGCACGCTGCTCGCGTTCGCGCGCGCCATGGGCGAGTTCGGCGCCTCGCTGATGGTGGCAGGCTCCATTCCCAAGCAGACCCAGACGCTGTCGATGGCCATCTACGACGCGGTGCAGGCGGGGCATGACGACCTCGCGCTGCTGCTGGTGATCGTGACCTCGGTGCTGTCGATCACGGTGCTGGTCGTGTCGAACCGCTTTTTCTCGCTTCGCTGATTTCGTGCTTCATTCATTCTTATAAGGAGTTGTCATGCGTTCGTTCCGTCTCTTGTCCCTCGTCGTTGCGCTGGCCCTGCCGCTGGCCGCGGCCGCCCAGCAGATCACCGTGTCCGCCGCCGCGAGCCTGACCGACGCCTTCAAGGAAATCGGTCCCAAGTTCGAGGCCGCCAAGTCGGGCGCGACGGTGCGCTTCAACTTCGCCGCCTCGGGCGTGCTGCTGCAGCAGATCGGCCAGGGCGCGCCGGTGGACGTGTTCGCCAGTGCCGACCAGGACACCATGAACCGCGGCGTCGAGCAGAAGCTGATCGACGTGCCGACGCGCAAGGACTTCGTCACCAACAGCCTGGTGCTGATCGAGCCGACGAAAGACGCCGTGGGCGTGAAGACGCTGCAGGACCTGAGCGGCGCCAGCGTGAAGAAGATCGCCGTGGGCAAGGTCGCGACGGTGCCGGTCGGCCGCTACACCAAGCAGGTGCTGGACGGCGCGAACCTGTGGACGTCGCTGGAACCCAAGTTCGTGCAGGCCGACAGCGTGCGCCAGGTGCTCGACTACGTGAGCCGTGGCGAGGTCGAGGCCGGTTTCGTCTACCGCACCGACGCGGCAGTGGCCGGCGACAAGGTCAAGATCGCCTTCACGCCGACCGGCCACACGCCTGTGACGTACCCGATCGCCGTCGTGGCGGAAAGCAAGCAGAAGACGCTGGCCGGGGACTTCATTGCGTTCCTGTCGACGCCTGCCGCGCAGGAAGTGCTCACGCGCTACGGGTTCGGCAAGCCCTGATTCTTGTTGTTGAGATGACGCCCTGCTTTTCTGTTCACCGTGCTGTGCGTGAGGTGTGCCGTTCTTCAGGGCGCGCCCACGCCGACGGTGTGCTCTGCTCCGCGAATGTCCCCCGCCCTTCGGGCTCCTCCTTTATTTCGCTGCGCAGAGCACACCGCCGACGTGAGCGTTATCAGAGCACTGGTTCATCGGCTGCAAACCAGCAGCGTGCCCAGGTGCACAGGGCACTGGGTACTCCCCGCAGCGAAATAAAGGAGGAGGGGCGAAGCCCCGGGGGACATTCGCGGAGGGGAGTACCCGGTGTCCTGGGCACCCGTCCAGAAGCGCCCGTCCCCACAACGGAGCCCCAAAAATGATCGACGTCGATCTGAAGCTCTCCGTCGTGGACGGCCGTCGGCGCTTCGACCTGGCGGTGCGTTTCGCGACGGACGTGCCCTTTGCCGCGCTCTACGGCCCGTCGGGCGCGGGCAAGTCGCTGACCTTGCAGGCCATTGCCGGCCTGCTGCATCCCACCTCGGGCCACGTGCGACTCGATGGCCGAACGCTGTACGACTCGGCCCAGCGCATCGACGTGCCCGCGCCGGCGCGCCGCGTGGGCTACTTGTTCCAGGACTACGCGCTGTTTCCGCACCTGTCGGTGCGCGAGAACGTGTCGTTCGGGCTCACCGCCTGGCACCGCCGCAGGCCGACCGCCAAAGACGCCGAGCGCGTGCAGGCGCTGCTCGAGAGCTTTGGCCTGGCCGCGCTGGCCGACAGCCGGCCGCGCAACCTGTCAGGCGGGCAGCAACAGCGCGTGGCGCTCGCGCGCGCGCTGGCCTGCGAGCCGCAGGTGCTGCTGCTCGACGAACCTTTGCCGCGCTCAACCCGATGCTGCGCGCCGAGCTGCGCAACGAACTCGCGCAAGTGCGCAAGCAGTGGGGCATTCCGGTGCTGATGATCACGCACGACATCGAAGACGTGCTCGCGCTCGCCGATGTTGCGTTCGTCTACAAGGACGGGCAGGTGGTGCGCGAGATCGACTTGCACAACGCGCAGAGCCGTGACTTTGCGCTGCGCGATATTGCCGGCGTGCAGGACGTTGAAGACACGCCGCTGCGCAGCAAGTTGCGTGGCTTGTTGATGCAGGACGCGCGCGGCGCCTGACGCCTTCCGGCTATGGGCGGAAGCCCGTCCGGTCCTGCGCCGTGATCTCCCGCAGCACCCGGCACGGCACCCCCGCCGCCAGCACGTTCGCCGGCACGTCCTTCGTCACCACGCTCCCCGAGCCGATCACCGCGTTGTCGCCGATGGTCACGCCCGGGTTGATGTGCACGCCCGCGCCCACCCACACGCGGTGGCCGATGCGCACCGGCCGGGCCTGGCAGGCGCCTGCCGCGCGCTCGTCGGCGTCCAGCGCGTGGTTCGAGGTGTAGATGCCCACGCGCGGCCCGAACAGCACGTGGTCGCCGATGTCGATGCCGCCGCCGTCGAGCATCACGCAGTCGAAGTTGGCATAGAAGGCCTTGCCCACCGAGATGTTGAAGCCGAATTCGCAGCGGAAGGTGGGCTCGAAATAAGCGCCGTCGCCCACCGCTTTCAGCAACCGGCGCAGCAGCGCCAGGCGCTCCGGTGCCGGGCGGCCGAAGCTCTGGTTGTATTCGGTGGTGCGCAGCACGGCGCCTCGCGCGCGGCCAGCAGTTCGGGGGTCAGGTCGTTGTAGACGGCGCCCGAAAGCATGTGGGCGCGTTGTTCTTCCAGGTTCATCCGGGTCACTGTAGCGAGTCGGGTCCGGGCCTCCGCAAAGCCCCCTTCATTTCCATTTTGAATCGACGCATATGCCGATCCAATTTGACGGCGGCCCCTCGTGGGCGAACACTCCCGCCATGAGCGAGCAGAAGATCGAGTTTTACAAGGGCCCCGCCGGTGGTTGGGGGGCGTTGCGCAGCGTCACGAATGCGCTGCTGCGGCAGGACATTCCCATCAAGGGCGCCAAGACGCTGCTTTCGGCCAACCAGCCCGACGGCTTCGACTGCCCCGGCTGCGCCTGGCCCGACCGCAACCACGCCTCGACCTTCGAGTTCTGCGAGAACGGCGTCAAGGCCGTGGCTGCCGAAGCCACCGCGCGCCGCGCCGGCCCTGAGCTTTTTGCCAGGCACACGGTGGCCCAACTGGCCGAGCAGAGCGACTTCTGGCTCGAAGACCAGGGGCGCCTGACGCACCCCATGGCCTACGACGCGGCCAGCGACAAGTACGTGCCGATCGAGTGGGACGACGCCTTTGCGCGCATTGCCCGGCACCTGAACGCGCTGCCCGACCCGAACCAGGCGATCTTCTACACCTCGGGCCGCGCGAGCAACGAGGCCGCGTTCTTGTACCAGCTGTTCGTGCGCGAGTACGGCACCAACAATTTCCCCGACTGCTCGAACATGTGCCACGAACCCAGCGGCAGCGGCATGCGCCCGCAGCTCGGCGTGGGCAAGGGCACGGTCACGCTCGACGACTTCGAGAAGGCCGACGCCATCTTCATCTTCGGCCAGAACCCCGGCACCAACCACCCGCGCATGCTGGGCGAGCTGCGCGCGGCTTCCAAGCGCGGCGCGCGCATCGTGAGCTTCAACCCGCTGCGCGAGCGCGGCCTGGAACGCTTTGCCGACCCGCAGGACAAGCTCGAGATGGCCACCATGGGCTCCACGCCCATCAGCACGCACTACTTCCAGCTGCGCGTGGGCGGCGACTTCTCCGCCGTCAAAGGGATGATGAAGCACGTCATCGAGCGCGAAGACGCGGCCGTGGCGCGCGGCGAGCCTTCGGTGCTCGACCATGAATTCATCGCCACGCACACCACCGGCTTCGAGTCGCTGGCGGCCGACCTGCGCGCCGAGTCGTGGGACATCCTGGTGCGCGAGTCGGGCTTGAGCGAAGAGCAGATCCGCGCCGCGGCCGACGTGTACCTGGGCGCCAAGCGTGTCATCGCCTGCTGGGGCATGGGCATCACGCAGCACCAGCATTCGGTGGCCACCATCCAGATGATCGGCAACTGGCTCATGCTGTGCGGCCACATGGGCCGCGAAGGCGCGGGCGCGTGCCCGGTGCGCGGCCACAGCAACGTGCAGGGCGACCGCACCATGGGCATCTGGGAGAAGCCGCCCGCGGCGCTGCTCGACCGGCTGCAGAAGGTGTTCGGCTTCGAGCCGCCGCGCCAGAACGGCGTCGACACGGTCGAGGCCATCCGGCTCATGCTCGACGGCGGCGGCAAGGTGTTCTTCGCGCTGGGCGGCAATTTCGCGGCCGCCACGCCCGACACCTACCAGACCTGGAAGGGCCTTCGCAAGTGCGACCTCACGGTGCACGTGACCACCAAGCTCAACCGCAGCCACGTGATCCACGGGCGCGAGGCGATCATTCTTCCGTGCCTGGGCCGCACCGAAATCGACATGCAGGCCAACGGCCCGCAGGGCGTGACGGTCGAAGACTCGATGAGCATGGTGCACATCTCGATGGGCATCAACCCGCCCGCGTCGGAGCACCTGCTGTCGGAGCCCGCCATCGTGGCGCGCCTGGCGGCGGCCACCATCGGCGCGCGCAGCAAGACGCCGTGGCTGTGGCTCATTGAAGACTACGCGCGTATCCGCGACAAGATCGAAGCCGTGTTCGACGACTTCAAGGACTTCAACACCCGCGTGGCGCACCCCGGCGGCTTTCGCCTGCGCAACACGGCGAGCGAGCGCGTGTGGAACACCGCCTCGAAGAAGGCCGTGTTCTTCACGCACGCCGTGCCGCTGGACACGCACTCGCACCGCGCCCGCGCGCGCTTCGCGAAGAAGGGCGACACCATCGTCTTCACGCTGCTGACCACGCGTTCGCACGACCAGTACAACACCACCATCTACGGCATGGACGACCGCTACCGCGGCGTGTTCGGCCAGCGCCGCGTGGTCTTCATCAATCAGGAAGACATCCGCAAGCTGGGCATGAAGGACGGCGACTGGGTCGACATCCAGACCGTGTGGAGCGACGGCCAGGAGCGCCGCGCCGACCGCTTCAAGCTGGTGGCCTACGACATTCCGCGCGGCAACCTCGCGGCCTACTACCCCGAGACGAACCCGCTGGTGCCGCTGTCGTCGGTGGCCGAGAACGCGGGCACGCCGACCTCCAAATCCATTCCCGTGGTGCTGTCGCTGCACGCGCGCCCGCGCCGGTGCCGGCCGACGCTGATACCGTGGCGGCATGATCGCCGCCACGCCTTCGTCCTTCGACACCGACGCTTTCTCTGTCGCCATCCTGCGCGCGCTTGCCGAAGCGCCCGGGGAGGGCGGCATGTCGCTGCCGCGCCTGGGCAAGCGGCTCGGCCAGGGTGCGAGCGTGGTCATGCGCCAGCTCACGCTGATGGGCGATGCCGCCATCGGCGGCGTGCGCGGGCCCGGCTGGGTGCGCGTGGTGCAGTTGGACGACCGCTGGGTCGCGCACCTGACCGACGCCGGCCGCGCCTGGGTCGAGGCGCTGCCTGCTGACGAAAACCCCGGCTGAGCGGACAATGGCCGCGGCCATGCAACACGACCCCACGACGCCTGAATCCGACGACACCCTGCCGCCCCTTTCGCGGCACGCGGTGCATGTCTTCGGCGAGCGCGGCCTCGCGCCCGAAGGCGTGGTGCGCGACGACACGCTGGCGGCCGAGGTGCCGGTGGCGCTGGTGTTCAACGGTGTTTCGCACGCCGTGATGATGGCCACGCCCCAAGACCTGGAAGCCTTCGCGCTGGGCTTTGCGCTGAGCGAAGGCATCCTCGACACCGCCGCCGATTGCCGCGGCATCGACGTGCAGGCCATCGACGCCACCGACGCGGGGCTGCCCGAAGGCATGCCCGGCATCGAGGTGCGGCTCGAGATTTCCACGCGCAGCTTCGAGCGCCTGAAAGACCGCCGCCGCAGCCTTGCGGGCCGCACCGGCTGCGGGGTGTGCGGTGTCGAAAGCTTCGCGGGGCTGGACCTCACGCCGCAGCGTGTGCCGCCGCGCGAGTGGATCGAACGCATCGACCTGGCGACCGTGCTGCGCGCCTTCGCAGCGATGCAGCCGCGCCAAGTGCTCAACGCCGAAGCCGGTGCGATCCACGCCGCCGCGTGGGCCACGGTCGACGGCGAACTCACCGACCTGATGGAAGACGTCGGCCGCCACAACGCGCTCGACAAGCTGCTGGGCAAGCTCGCGATGGCGAACCGGCTGCGAGAGCCGGGCTTCGTGCTGATGTCCAGCCGGGGCAGCCACGAGCTGGTGCGCAAGTGCGCGCGCCTGGGCATCGCGGCGATGGCCACCATTTCGGCGCCGACCTCGATGGGCGTGCGCATGGCCGAGCTCAGCGGCCTGCGTTTCTGGGGCCTGTGCCGCGCGCCGCGCGGCGTGCTTTACGCCGACGGGCTCGACGGTTCGGCCAACGCCAGCACCGCGTCGGCCACCGCCTCGATGCCCTGATCCGACAGGTCGGGCGCTTCCACGCGCTGGCGCTGTGCCCAGGTGCGAAAGTGCAGTGACTGCGACTTCTCGTAGTGCGGGTCGTAGTGCAGCGACATGAGCTCGGCGAACAGGTGCGGCAGGTCGGCTTCGTGGGCCCATTGCTGCCAGCGCGTGACGGTTTCCTTGCCCTGCATTTCCTTGAGCACGCCCATCTTGTCGGCCAGCGCATTGCGGTCGTCGCCCAGGTAGGCATAGTCGCGCAGCAGGTAGGCCAGCCGCGCCTCGGGCGTGGCCGAGACCTCGACGCACGGCGCGGCACGCATGCGCGCGACCAGCGACAGGGGCAGCGACAGTCGCCCGATGCGGATGCTCTCGCCCTCGACATACAGCGGGCGCTTCAGGTCGAGGGTTTCGAGCACGGCTGCGATGCGCGTTTCGAAATGCTTTTGCGAAGGCTGCGGTACGCCGGGCAGCGACCCCAGCAGCGAGCCCTTATGGTTGGCGAAGTCCTCGAGGTCGAGCACCTGCGCGCCGCGCGCGGCCAGTGCATGCAGCACGCGGGTCTTGGCGCTGCCGGTGGCGCCGCAGATGACGCGCAGGTCGAGCTGCGGTGTCAGCGTGTCGATCTGCGAGATCACGTGCCGCCGGAAGCTCTTGTAGCCGCCCGCGAGCTGCTGCGCGTCCCAGCCCACGAGCCGCAGCCACGTGACCATCGACCCGCTGCGCATGCCGCCGCGCCAGCAGTAGACGAGCGGCTTCCAGTTCTCGGGGCGGTCGGCCAGGGTGTCGCGCAGATGCGTCGCGATGTTGGCGGCCACCATGGCGCCGCCGATGCGCCGTGCCTCGAAGGCGCCGGTCTGCACGTAGACGGTGCCGACGATGTGGCGCTCTTCGTCGTTGAGCACCGGGCAGTTGATGGCACCGGGAATATGGTCGAGCGCGAACTCGGCGGGGGAGCGGGCGTCGATCAGCGCGTCGAAGGCGTGGCGGTCGGCGACCCGCACGGGCTGGCGATGACTCATGGGAGGAACCTCATGTGCTGATTGTCGGCTTTGTTCGGGGGGCTCCGTTCAGGGCGTGTGCACAGGGCACCTGGGCACGCTGCCGGAGGGAGCGCGCCCTCAAGAACTACGAATCCGAAGAGGCACTAGGCGTACGCAGGCCCCAGTCCCTTGCGCAAACGGGCACTGGCGAAGTCCACGAACGTGACCAGCACGAACATCGCGATCAGCACGGTCATCGCCTGCTGTTGCTGGAATATCGACAGGTGGAAGTACAGCAACTGGCCCAGGCCGCCCCCACCCACGAAGCCCAGCACCGCCGCCATGCGGATGTTCATTTCCCAGCGGTAGAGCGTGTAGGCCACCCACTGCGGCAACACGATGGGCAGGCTCGCGTAGCTGAAGGCGGTGACGGGATTGGCGCCGGCCTGGGTCAGCGCGTGCTCGGGGTCGCGCGGGGCGTTTTCCAGTGCTTCGGCAAACAGGCGGCCCAGCACGCCGGTGGTGTGCAGCGACAGCGCGAGCGCGCCGGCGAACGGCCCGATGCCGGCGGCCAGCACCATCAGCGCGGCCCAGACCAGCTCGGGCACGCTGCGCAGGAAGTTGAGCGCGAAGCGCGCGACATGGCGCGGCAGCCAGCCGGCGCGGCCCGACGCGGGCAGGGCGAGCACCGCACCCGCAATGGCGGCCAGCACGGTGCCCAGGGCCGACACGGCCAGTGTCTGCAAGGCGCCGTGGCCGACCTTGGCGATGAAGTCCGGCGACAGGTCGGGCGGGAAGAACTCGGCGATGAACCTGGCCATGAGCCGCAGCGACTCGGGCGATCCGAGCGCGCGGTAGTCGATGCCGAGGTAGACGAAGCTGGCGACCACCGCCACGCCGATCAGCAGCAGCGCGACGCGGCAGCGCCAGCATGGCGGTGGGCGCGGGGGCAGCGTTGTCGTGGTCATGCGAGCAGCCTTCGCAGCGCATTGCTCAGCACGTCGCCAGCAGCACCAGCGCGAGGAACACCAGCAGGATGCTGCTGGCCTCGCCGCCGTTGAGCATCTTCATCGACTGGTCCATCAACTGGCCCAGCCCGCCCGCGCCGACAAAACCCATCACCACCGACGCGCGCACGGCGCATTCCCAGCGATACACGGTGTACGAGGCCAGCTCCTGCGCGGTGTTGGGCAGCAGGCCGTAGCACAGCGCCGCGAGGCGGCCGCTGCCGCTTTCGAGCAGGGCGCGCGCGGGGCGGGTGTCGGTCGATTCGAGGATCTCGGCGTAGACCTTGCCGAGCATGCCGCCGTAGGTGATGGCCAGCGCGAGCACACCCGACGCGGGGCCGAGGCCGAGCGCGCGCACGAACAGCAGCGCCCAGACGATTTCGGGAATGGCGCGCAGCACCATCAGCAGCCAGCGCGCGGCCTGCCGCACGACGCCCGCCTGCACGCGGCCGGGGCCCGGGCCGATGCGCGAGATCGAGAGCGCGCGCGTGGTCACGAAACCCAGTGGCGCGCCGATGAGCAGCGCGAGCGCGGTGCCGGCGGTGGCCATGGCCAGTGTTTCGAGCGTGGCCTTGAAGAGCAGCGCGAGAAAGGCGGGTGAGCCGTCGGGCGGGAAGAAGCCCGCGAGAAAACCGCCGATCACTGCGAGGTTGCCGCCTTCGAACAGCGCCCACGGCTTGAACTCGGAGAGCGCGAGCATCGGCCATGCAACGACGAGCGCGAGCAGCCATGCGGCCAGGCGGCGCGACGCATGCGGATCGCGCAGGGCGACGGCGTTCGAGCTCACGGGCAGTCCGGCTTGTGGAAGGGCGCTTCGACCGCCCCTGCCGCGGCGAACGCCTGCGGTCGCTGTGCCGCGATGCCGCCTTCGCTGGCGTAGAGCGCATCGAGCATCGCGGTCGTCACTTGCGTGGCGGGCAGGTCGAACATCACCTGTCCGCCGCGCATGCCGACGACGCGCGGGAACCAGCGCAGCGCCAGATCGACAGCGTGCAGCGAGGCCACGAGCGTGGCGCCGGTGGTGTCGCTCTGTGCAACGAGCTGGCCGATGGCGGCGTCGGCCAGCGTGGGATCGAGCGCGGACACGGGCTCGTCGGCCAGCAGCAGGGCGGGGCGCTGGTACAGGGCCCGCGCGATGCCCACGCGCTGCAGCTGGCCGCCCGAGAGGCGGTCGCAGCGGTCGAACAGGCGGTCTTCCATGGCCAGCCGCGAAAGCGCTTCATGCGCGCCGGCAATGTCCGAGGGATGGAACAGCGAGCCCAGCGCGCGCAGCGTCGACCATTCGCCGAGCCGGCCCGCGAGCACGGCGGTGACCACGCGCAGGCGCGGCGCGATGGGCGGCGACTGGTGCACGGTGCCGATGCGGGCGCGCAGCTTTTTCAGGGCGGCGGCCGGCAGTTGCCAGGGCGTTGTGCCGAGCACCCGCGCTTCGCCTTCGACCGGACGCAACGCGGCGCCGAGCACGCGCAGCAGCGTGGTCTTGCCGGCGCCCGAAGGCCCGATGACGGCGATGCGCTCGCCGTCGCGCGCGGCCAGCGCCACGTTGTTCAGGCTCGGTGGCCGTTGGGGTGGACCACGCCGACGCCTTCCAGCGAAAAACTCATCCGTGCAGGCTCACTTGATCAAGCCTGCCGATTTGCCCGCCGTCTCGATCCCGTCGTAGTTCGACGACTTGGTCGGAATGAACTTGCTCGCGCGTTGCAGCGCCATGATTTCCTTCTGCGCCGGGTTGGCCGGGTCGAGCTTCAGGAACGCATCGGTCAGCTTCTTCTGCAGCGCGGGGTCCATGCCCGGGCGCACGGTCCAGTTGTAGTCGTAGTAGGTCGGCGTGGTCGCCAGCACGCGCACCTTGGCGGCGTTCGGGTTCTTGGTCTCGACCAGCTTGTCCCACACCGACGCATTGAGCACGCCGGCTTCGGCGCGCGACGCGGCCACGAAGGCCACGGTGGCGTCGTGCGCGCCCGAGAACGCCACCGTCTTGAAGTCCTTCTCGGGGTTGATGCCCGCCTGCAACAGGAAGTAGCGCGGCATCAGGCTGCCCGAGGTCGAGGAGGGCGCGCCGAACGCAAAGGTCTTGCCCTTCAGGTCGGCCAGCGTCTTGGCGGGGCTGTCGAGGGGCACGATGAATTTGCTGGTGAACACCTCGTCTTCGGCGCGCTGCACGATCGGCACCGCGCCGCCGTTGGTGCGGATGCGCGCCTGCACGAAGGTGAAGCCGCCGAGCCAGGCCAGGTCGATCTTGTTGGTGGCCAGGCCCTCGACCACGGCGGCGTAGTCGGTCACGGGCGTGAACTGCACGTCCATGCCGGTTTCCTTCTTCAGGTAGTCGCCCAGCGGCGTGAACTTGCGCTGCAGCTCGGTGGGCGCCTCGTCGGGAATGGCCGAGACGCGCAGCACGCCCTGGGCGAAGGCGCCGAAGCTCGCGGCGGAAAAGGCCAGCGCGAGCGCCATGCGGGTGAGAGTCTTCTTCATGGATGTGCCTCGAGGACGTGCGGGTTAGGAAAGGACGGGATTGTAGAAAGCGGGGCCGCTTCGATAATCGGCCCATGAATTCACCTACGCTCATGAACCCGCTCGCGCCGCTGCGCCTCACGAGTTTTTCGCATGGCGGCGGCTGCGGCTGCAAGATCGCGCCCGGCGTGCTGTCGCAGATCCTGAAGAACCACGCGGGCGGCATGATCCCGCCCGAACTCATGGTGGGCATCGAGACCGCCGACGACGCGGCCGTCTACAAGCTCAACGACGAGCAGGCGCTGATCGCGACCACCGATTTCTTCATGCCCATCGTGGACGACCCTTACGAGTTCGGCCGCATCGCCGCGACCAACGCCATCAGCGACGTGTACGCGATGGGCGGCCGGCCGATCATGGCGCTGGCGCTGGTGGCCATGCCGATCAACCAGCTGCCCGTGGAGGTCATCGCCGAGATCGTGCGCGGCGGCCAGGACGTGTGCCGCGCGGCGGGCATTCCGATCGCGGGCGGCCACACCATCGATTCGGTCGAGCCCATCTACGGCCTCGTCGCGATGGGGCTGGTGCACCCGAAGCGCGTGCGGCGCAATGCCGACGCCAAGGCGGGCGACGTGCTGGTGCTGGGCAAGCCGCTGGGCGTGGGCGTGCTGTCGGCGGCGCTCAAGAAGGAGCAGCTGTCCGTCACCGGCTACCGCCAGTTGATCGAGAACACCACGAAGCTCAACACGCCCGGCATCGCGCTGTCGGCACTCGACGGCGTGCATGCGCTGACCGACGTGACGGGCTTCGGCCTGGCCGGCCACACGCTCGAACTGGCGCGCGGCGCCAAGCTGACGGCGGTGATCGAATGGTCGAAGGTGCCGCTGCTGGACAACGTGGTGGTGATGGCCGCCGAGGGCATGGTCACCGGCGCCTCGGGGCGCAACTGGGCCGGCTATGGCGCCGACGTGACGCTGGCCCCGGGGCTGCATGCCACCGCGCAGAATCTGCTGAGCGATCCGCAGACATCGGGCGGGCTGCTGGTGAGCTGCGCGCCCGAAGCAGTCGACGGCGTGTTGAAGATCTTCCGCGACGAAGGCTTTGCGCAGGCTGCGGTCATCGGCCGCGTCGAGGCCGGCGAGCCCTCGCTGCGCGTGGTGCCCTGAGTCCTTGCATTGCTCCCTCCCCTCCCGGGGGAGGGCCGGGGTGGGGGCAAGCGGCGGTCGATGAAACACTGCCGCAGCAGAACCAGCGCCGCTTGCCCCCATCCCAACCTTCCCCCGAAAGGGGAAGGCGCAAGACAAAGGCAAATACGGCGGAAAGGGGAGGGAGTCGAACCCTCCCGGCGACGACTGGCGCCACCCACCGGGTTTGAAGCCCGGCCGCCCCACCAGGGACGATCCCCTCCCATGACTCTCGTCTTCATCGTTGTTCACGGCCTCGCCCCGAACAACGAGGTGTCGGGCCGCAGCAGGTGCGTGTCCTTCACGCGCCGCGTCAGCCCCACACGGTCGAAAAACTCCAGCAGCTGGATCGCGCGCTTGCGGCCCAGCCCTGTCGCATCCCTGAAGCTCGCGGCCTGCAGGCCTTCCGGGCCGTCGAGGCAGTCGCGCGCAAGGGCCGCGAGCCGTTCGATGGTTGCCAGCGGATAGTACAAGTCCTTCACCACCTGGAAGGCCTCGCCGCGCCGCGCGAGGCTCGCGAGCGTCTGGCGCACCATCGGCTCGCTCGTCGCGCAGTCCTTCGCAAGGTCGCGCACCCATGGCGGATCGAAGCCGCCGTCGAGCAGCAGCGGCAGCAGTTTCTGCGCGAGCTTCTGCTCCGCTTCGTCCAGGCGCGCCGCGTGGTCCGGCAGATGCAGCCAGGTGCCGCTGCGCACCAGCGCGCCGCGCGCGAGCAGCGCATCGAGCGCATGGCGCCACAGCGCGTCGTCGGTGCGCGGCGCGGCCAGGCGCTTGAGGCGGCGCGCGTCGGGGCCGACCTCGTCGGGCGCCGTGCGATGGAAGTCGGCAAGGCGTTCGGTGATCTGTTCTTCCAGCGTGTCCAGATGCGCTTGCGCGATGGCCGTGTGGTCGATGCGCACCGCATCGCCGGGCAGCGGCAGCGCCGATGGGTCCGGCAGCGAGAGCGCCCGCGCCAGCCGCGCGGTGTCGACGCCAGCGGCGCGTTGTGCAGCAGCGCGGC